>CAIYKK010000751.1 GCA_903926695.1 uncultured Burkholderiales bacterium | reverse complement strand
GTAGATTTTTTGTTGCAGATCCAAGGCTTTGTTGAACACAAACCGGCGCGCCCCAGCGAAGCGGCCCATGTCCCGCGCCTGCCCGCCGTTGGGCATGAGTTCAAACTTGAAAGCCTGGAGACGCTGCATGCTGGGATTTTAATCAGCGATTTACTTATCAGCACCCGTACAGGACACCTTTGGTGTCCGCGCTCTGCATCCCCGCCCTGAAGGACGGGGCTTTTCGCGCAAGAAGGGTAAAAATAACAACCAAACTGAAACACATTCAGCCGATGACTGATTTTGTGCTTTTTGGCATGCGCTTGCCGACCGAATAAGAAGCGGAATTATTCGCTCAAATCTGCACGCTGCTGCCGCACGGAGTGGCCAGCACCTTGTCAATGCGCTTGCCGTCGAGATCAATCACTTCAAACAGCCAGCCCGCGCATTCGATGCACTCGCCCAGCGCTGGCAAGCGCCCGGACACCGACATCAGCAAACCGGCCACCGTGTTGTAGCGCCCACGCGCCTCTTCGGGCAGCTCTTTGATATCGAGCCGCACTTTCAGCTCGGTCACCGGCATCACGCCGTCGAGCAGCCAGCTGCCGTCTTCGCGCTCGGTCGCCCAGGCGTCGATTTGCGCGCCGGGCTGGAGTTCGCCGGTGATGGCTTCGAGCATGTCCAGCGGCGTCATCAAACCCTGCACCACGCCGTATTCATCGACCACAAACACCATGCGGCTGGACTTGGCGCGAAACTGCTCCAGCAGCTCCATGCCCGTCAGTGTTTCCGGCACAAACACGGCAGCCACCGCATAACGGTCAATCCGGTCGGTCAAAGAAGGCGTGACGCCGTCAGCGCGCGACGGCGCCGATTCGATCTGCCCGCGCAGCGCCAGCAGCTTGGCCACATTGACCACGCCCACCACGTCGTCAAGACTGCCCCGGCACACCGGATACCACGAATGCCCCGTGGCGCCCGCCTTGTTGATGGCCTGGGCCACCGTGTCGGAGGCGTCCAGCCACTCGATGCCCGAGCGCGGCAGCATCAACGAAGTCAGCAGCCGGTCGTCCAGCAAAAACACGTTTTGCACCATCTGGTGCTCGTGCTCCTCGATCAGTCCCGCGTCCACGCCCTCCTCCAGGCTGGCGGCGATTTCCTCTTCGGTGACTGAACGCTCGGCGGTGTTGTCGATGCGCAGCAGTTTGAGAGCCGCGTGGGTGCTGAACGACAGAAGCCGCACAAACGGCTTGGTCGCGCTGGCCATCCACACCATAGGGCGCGAGACCAGCCGAGCGACGGTTTCCGGGTGGAGCTGACCGATGCGCTTGGGCACCAGCTCGCCAAAAACGATGGTGACGTAGGTAATGACCGTCACCACAATCGCCGTGGCCGAAATATCAGCCGCCCGCGCCGTGATGCTAAAACCCTGCAACCAGGCCGACAGGCCCGCGCTGAACGCCGCCTCGCCAATAATGCCGTTGAGCATGCCAATCGAGGTGATGCCAACCTGCACCGACGAAAGAAACTGGGTTGGGTTTTCCAGCAATCCCAGCGCGGCCTGCGCCCCCTTGTCGCCCGACTCGGCCATCGCGGTGAGGCGTGCCTTGCGGCTCGATGCCAAGGCCAGTTCGGACATGGAAAAAACGCCGTTGAGCAGCGTCAGAAAAGCAATAAGAAGAAAATCCATGAATCCACACAAGCAAAATAAAGACCATGTCACTTTACTGTATCGGCGACCTGCAAGGTTGCCTGGCGCCTTTTGAGCGGCTTTTGGCCAAAATTGATTTTTCGCCCAGCCGCGACACGCTCTACCTTTTGGGCGATCTGGTGAACCGGGGGCCGGACTCGCTGGGCGTGCTGCGCCGCCTCACCGCGCTGGGCGATGCGGCCCAATGCCTGCTCGGCAACCACGATTTGCACCTGCTGGCGCTGTCGCAGGGCGTGCGCAAACCCGGCCGCCATGACACGATCCAGCCCATCGTGCAAGCGTCCGATGCCGCGCAGTTGCTGGACTGGGTTCGCCACCGCGCGATGGCGCTGCACCGCCACGGCTGGCTGATGGTGCATGCAGGCGTACTGCCGCAGTGGAGCCTGGCGCAGACGCTGGCGCTGGCCTTTGAAGTCGAACAGGCGCTGCGCGGGCCTGATCTCAAAGGTTTTTTAAGCACGATGTACGGCAACGCGCCCAGCCAGTGGAGCGACAGCCTTCAAGGCCCGGACCGGCTGCGGGTGATTGTCAACGGACTCACGCGGCTGCGCTTTTGCACGCCCGAGGGCGACATGGAATTCACCAGCACCGAAAGCGCCGGTCATGCGCCTGAAGGTTATCTGCCTTGGTTTGACGTGCCGGGGCGCGCCACGCAGGGCACACCAATCGCTTTTGGCCACTGGTCAACGCTGGCGACGGACACCGGCGGCGTCATCGGCCTGCGCCATAACGCCCTGCCGCTGGACACCGGCTGCGTCTGGGGCGGCTGCCTGACGGCGGCCCGGCTGGACGAAACTCGCGCCGGAGCTTTTGAGCTGATTCAGGTCAAATGCGAACAGGCCGCCAGACCGGGCGCCTGAAAACGCTGGGCAGAATCAGGACGACTTGAACAGCGCCGCGATTTTTTTCTTGGGCTTGATGTTGGCTGAAACGCCGTTGCGCGCAGGCCCGCCCTTGGAGGCTTCCCAAGCGGGCTGCACGTCTGCCGCTGGCGGCTCGTAAGGGCGGTCGAAAAACGGATCACGCGAGACCTGCGGCTGGCGGTTCGGCGTGTATTCGCGGCGCTCGCGGGGTTCGCGGCGCTCACGCGGCGCGGGCGCGCTGCTGTCTTCACCTTCGCGGTACATGCGGCGGCCATCGTTGATGCGGCCCTGCTCGCTGATGCGCGGCGTGTCTTCCTCGAACTCCATCGGCTCGATCTCGATTTTGGTCTTGATCAGCTTTTCGATGTCGGTCACCAAGCGCTGGTCGCTGGCCGCAACAAAACTCACCGCCAGACCCGAAGCGCCCGCACGTCCGGTTCGGCCAATCCGATGCACGTAATCTTCAGCGTTGAACGGCACGTCAAAGTTAAACACCGCTGGCACATCCTTGATGTCCAGCCCGCGAGCGGCCACATCGGTGCAGACCAGCAAATCGACTTCGCCAGACTTGAACGCTTCCAGCGCTTTCAGGCGTTCGTCCTGGCTTTTGTCGCCGTGCAGCGCGGTGGTTTTGAGGCCTTCGCGCTCCAGCGAGCGAGCCAGCCGGGCGCAGCCGAGCTTGCTGTTGACAAACACAAACGCCTGCTTCATGCCACGCGCTTTGAGAATCTGGTGCAGGGCGCGGCGCTTGTCGTCGGCGCCGACGCTGTAGAAATGCTGCTCGACGGTGGTGGCCGTGGCGTTGGAGCGGGCGACTTCAATCGTCACCGGGTCTTGCAGGAAGCTGGCCGCGAGCCGCTTGATTTCGGGCGAGAAGGTGGCGGAAAACAGCAGCGTGATGCGCTGCTTGGGCAGGTAACTCAGAATGCGCTGCAGGTCGGGCAAAAAGCCAATGTCCAGCATGCGGTCAGCCTCGTCGAGCACGACGTATTCAACCTGATTCAGCACGGCGTTTTTGGCCTCGATGTGGTCGAGCAGCCGTCCCGGCGTGGCCACCAGTACTTCAACGCCTTTTTTGAGTTCGAGCGTTTGCGGCTTCATATCCATGCCGCCAAACACCACCGCACTGTTCAGATTGGTGTATTTGGCGTAGAGCTTGACCTGCTCGGCCACCTGCACGGCGAGTTCCCGCGTGGGCAGCAGCACCAAAGCGCGCACTGGGTGGCGCGCTGGCGAGGTCGAAGCGTTCTCGTGCTTCATCATGCGCTGGAGCAAAGGCAGCGCGAACGCCGCCGTTTTGCCGGTGCCGGTCTGGGCGGCGCCCATCACGTCCCTGCCCTGCAGAACGACCGGAATGGCCTGCTCCTGGATGGGCGTCATGGATTCGTAGCCCATTTCGGCTACGGCGCGGGCCAGCGGTTCGGCCAGCGAAAGATTGGAAAAAGAAGATGTCATGTAGCTTGGGATTGTCG
>CAIYKK010000750.1 GCA_903926695.1 uncultured Burkholderiales bacterium | reverse complement strand
GTGTGGGGGCGCGCCGATTGAAATACTCAGGCAGTACATCCAGCAGCAGCAGGCTATCGACGCGTAGGCGCTCAGACCCCGGCATAAATGCCGGGGCTTGTCGCTTGGGGAGGGTCAGGGTGTCCGAAGCCCCGGCGGACAAGCCACAGTGCTCCGGTTAATATGGCAGCTACCTGTTTTTCCCGTTCTGCCTGTCATGCCCAAATACCAATTTTCCTGCGAAGTCGTCCCCCAGTACCTGCCTGAGCAATCAGAGCCGCGTGCGGATGTTTATGGCTTTTCCTACACCATCACCATCACCAACACCGGCGAGGTGACGGCGCAGCTGATCTCGCGCCACTGGCTCATCACCGACGCCAACGGCCTGAACGAAGAGGTCAAAGGCCTGGGCGTGGTCGGCAACCAGCCGGTGCTCAAACCCGGCGAGTCGTTCCAGTACACCAGCGGCTCGCGCCTGCGCACGCCCAGCGGCACCATGCACGGCAGCTTTTTTTGCGTCGCCGAAGACGGCGAGCGTTTTGAAGCGCCGATTCCCCTGTTTGTCCTCGAAGCGACGCACGGCGACAACCCGCCCAAGCGCGTGCTGCACTGACAGCGCCCATGGTCAGGCTTGTCCTCAAGGATTTACCCGCCCTGCTCAAGGCGCTAGACCCGCAGGCCAGCCTGGCTGATCGCCATGTCTGGCTGATCCGCCTGTTTGAATGGATTCGCGGCGATCAGACCTCGGTGCCTGCAGCGCTGGCGCGGGTGCAGGCTTTCATCGACGCCGTTCAGAGCGATGCCGAACTGCAATCGCGCCTGCAAACCTGGTGGGAAACCCTGCTGCAAACGGTCGATGTGACCCCGCTGCTGGCCGATTTTGGTTTTGCGCCGCGCACCGCTTTTGTCAGCGAGCTGGCCGAACGCCTGCGCCGCAAACTGCTGCCGGGCACGCCTGAAACCCAGAACGCCGCCGAGCTGTTCGCGCTGGTCACGCCCACGCGCTTTGATGCCCAGTGGCTCAGCGCGCTGGAAGAATCGCAAGCCGATCAGCTCACCGCGCTGCTCTCAGCCAACCCGGAGCGCGACGCCCGGCGCTGGCACCACAGCCTGATGGACGCCATCACCTACTGCACCGCGCAGGTGCGCGCCACCGGCTTTGCGCCCGAGCTGCGCCTGCGCATGCGCCGGGACAGCCCGCATGTGCGCGCTTTTCACGCCCTGCCCGCCGATGTGCAGGCGCTGTACAGCGCGTTTTTTCAGCGCGAGCGCGACGACGCGGCGCTGCAGGCCGCCGTGCAGCAATACCGCGAACGGCTCGACGCCTGCCGCCAGGCGGTCAACAGCATTTACGCCCACGTTGAAGAAAACGGCATTTCCGTCGGCATGGTGTTTCGGCTGCGCCAGTTACGCGCCCGCATCCTGCGCGACCGCGAACTGTTAGATGCCCTGCTCTCGCCCAAACCCGCGCTGATGGCGCTCAAGCTGCTGGCGCGCCGCGTCATCATCGCGCAGGACAGCAAAAGCATAGGCGCGCTGATCAGCGCCAATTCATCGCTGCTGTCGGCCAAGATGGCCGAGCGCAGCGCCGAAACCGGCGAGCACTACATCACCCGCAACCGGGGCGAATACCGCGACATGCTGGCCCACGCGATGGGTGGCGGCGCGGTCACGGCGCTGACCACGCTGCTTAAATTTATGGTCGCGGGCATTGGCCTGTCGGCGTTCTGGAACGGCTTTTGGTCGGGCGTGGCTTACGCCGCCACTTTTATCCTGATTCAGCTGCTGCATTTCACGCTGGCGACCAAACAGCCCGCCCTGACCGCGCCCGTCATGGCCGCCCGGCTCAAGGACATCGACGCCGACAATTCGGGGGAAAAGCTGGCGCAGTTTGTCGATGAAGTCACGCACCTGGTGCGCTCGCAAATCGCGGCGGTGATGGGAAATGTCTTCATGGTGGTGCCCGCCGTGCTGCTGATCAATGCCGTGGTCGAGCTGGCGCTGGACCGCCCCATGATCAGCGTTGAAAGCGCCCAGTACGTGTTGAAATCGCTCACGCTGCTCGGGCCGACGCTCTTGTGGGCGGGGCTGACCGGCGTGGTGCTGTTCATCTCCAGCCTGATCGCAGGCTGGGCTGAAAACGGGTTTGTGCTGCACCGGCTGGACTCGGCGCTGCGGCACAACCCGCGCCTGACCGCCGTGCTGGGCACCCGGCGGGCGGCGCGCTGGTCGGCGTTCATGCGCGAGCACATTTCGGGCTTTGCCTCGAACATTTCGCTGGGTTTCATGCTCGGGCTGATTCCGGCGTTTGCGGGCTTTTTTGGCTTGGGGCTTGAGCTGCGCCATGTCACGCTCTCGACCGGGCAACTCGCCGCTGCCGGGGCGGCGCTGGGGCTGGAGGCGTTTCAATACGCGGCCATCTGGTGGTGTATTGCTGCCATTCCGCTGATTGGCGCGCTCAACCTGGGCGTGAGTTTTTACTGCGCGTTCCGGCTCGCGCTGCAGGCCAACAACGTCAGCCGGGTGGACCGCGCCCGCATTGGCGCGGCCATCCGGGCGCGCTGGCGCAGCCATCCACGCAGCTTTTTTGTGCCCGACTAAACCGCTGTTTCTCGGCCCCGTCCTACAGAAAAATGCGCAGGCTGTCAGTAATTTGAAAAGCTGCGGCTGTTTACTTGAAAAAGCATTAGCTTTTTGATACATTTCTGACATTTTTTTAACTCTTTTTAGCGGCTTCTCCAGCGGCCCTGAAACCCTCTTTCTTCCCCGGAGACAGTCTTTTTATGAACGAAATCCTGGTCATTTGGGCCGAGTGGATCAAGCCATCGGCCGGGCTGCCCACCGTGCAGTGGTCGTTTCTGCTGGCGCTGGCGGCGGCGGCGGGCCATCTGGTCAACCGCTACACCGGCCTGCCGCAGGTGATTGGCTATTCGGCCATAGGCGCTTTGGCCGGGCTGGCCGGGTTCAATGGCGCGGCCTGGCCGCTGCAGGGCATCGGGCTGTTTTTGCTGGAATTGGGCGTGGCGGTGGTGCTGTTTGAGGCGGGCGGGCGTATCTCGCTGCGCTGGTTTCGCCACAACCCGATGGTGCTGGTGCAAAGTCTGGCCGAGTCCACGCTGACCTTTTTTTTCGTCGGCTGGGTGCTGGGCCAAATGGGCGTGGGCAAGGTCGTGGCCGAGTCGCTGGCGCTGCTGGCAATGGCCGCTTCGCCCGCCGTGCTCTCGCGGGTGGCCATCGACACCCGCGCCGCCGGACCGGTCACCGAGCGCGCTTTGGTGCTGTCCACGCTGAGCACGCTGTACGCGCTGACGCTGTGCAGCGCCCGCGCCGGCATGATGCCCCAGGGCGAGGCCGGCCTGAACAGCACGCTGATGCCGGTGCTGGTGGTGCTGGGCCTGTCCGTCGTCGTCGGCGCGGTGCTGGCGCTGACGCTGCGCATCGCGCTGCGGGTGATGAGCCCGACCAGCGAAAACACCGCCATCTTGCTGCTCACGCTGATCGCGGCGGGCGCGGCGCTGGCGGCCAACTTTGGCGGCTCGGCGCCGCTGGCCGCGCTGCTGGGCGGCCTGCTGCTCAAGCAATTAAATCCGCGCCCGTGGTCGTGGCCGCGCCAGATGGGCACGGCCTCGTCGATGCTGACCATGCTGATGTTTGTACTGGTGTCCGTCGTGACCGCGCAGGGCGACTGGAGCACCCCGGTGGCCGGGCTGGTCATCGCGCTGGTGGCAGCGCGCATGGTGGCCAAGATCGCCGGGGTGGCGCTGGGCAACGCGGGCAGCGGCACCAGCTGGATGCAAGGCCTGTGGGTCGGCTGCGCCATGCTGCCCATGTCCTCGGTGGCGCTGCTACTGGTGTCGGAATACGTCGCCGCCTCCGCGCCCATAGGCGGCCAGATTGCCGTCATCGCCCTGCCCGCCATTTTGTTGATGGAAGTGCTGGGGGCCGTGCTGGCCACCGTGGCCCTGTACCGCGCTGGCGAATGCTCCCAACCCTGGGCGCCGCTGGCGCGCAGCACCTCAACCGGGCCTGTCCATGAGTCTTGAACCGTTTCAAAAATCCGGCGCCCTGTCGCTGGGCGTCGAGCTGGAATTGCAGCTCGTCAACACCCACGACTACGATCTGGCGCCCTACGCCGAAGACATGCTGCGCCTGATGGCCAAAATCCCGCTGCCCGGTGCCGTCGTGCCCGAGGTGACATCGAGCATGATCGAAATCTCCACCGGCGTGTGCCATTCGGCCTCCGAAGTGCTGGGCCAGCTCACGCTGATCCGCGACGCGCTGGTCAAAAGCGCCGACAAGCTCAACATTGCCGTGGTGGGCGGCGGCACGCACCCGTTCCAGCAGTGGCACGAGCGGCGCATTTACGACAAGCCGCGCTTTCGGGAGCTGTCCGCGCTCTACGGCTACCTGTCCAAACAGTTCACGATTTTTGGCCAGCACGTTCATGTCGGCTGCCCCGATGCCGACACGGCGCTGCTGACGCTGCACCGCATGTCGCGCTACATTCCGCATTTCATCGCGCTGTCAGGCTCCAGCCCCTATGTCCAGGGCGAAGACACGGCGTTTGACTCCGCGAGACTGAACTCGGTGTTTGCCTTTCCGCTGTCCGGGCGTGCGCCTTTTGCGCTGACCTGGGACGAGTTCACGGTGTATTTCAACAAAATGGCGCGCACCGGCGTGGTCAAAAGCATGAAGGATTTTTACTGGGACATCCGGCCCAAGCCGGAGTTCGGCACCATTGAAATCCGCGTCTTCGACACGCCGCTGACGATTGAACGCGCCGCCGCGCTGTCGGGTTATGTGCAGTCGCTGGCCTCGTGGTTCATGAAAGACCAGCCCTTCATACCCACCGAAGATGACTATCTGGTCTATACCTACAACCGTTTTCAGGCCTGCCGCTTCGGGCTGGACGCGGTGTATGTCGATCCGGCCACCGGCGGGCACATGCCGCTGCGCGAACACATTTTGATGACGATGGCGCAGATTGAGCGTCACGCCCACAGCCTGAGCGCCAGCGCCGCCATCGACCTGCTGCGCACCAGCGCCGAGCGCAACGACAACGATGCCCGCTGGCTGCGCGAAAAGCAGGGCGAGGAACGCCTGCTGGCCGAAGTGATCCGCCAGGCGTCCGAGCGCTTTCGGGGCGGACTCAGGCGCAGCCGGTCGGGTTGAGTGGCGGATTGAGTGGCGGGCGCATCAAGCCTGGCGAATTTCTCTGATTCAGTCGAGTTCGCGCGTGCCCCGGCAGCCGGTTTGTGCATAACCGCTGCAACCCCAGAACTTTTTCCCCGGCGTGGGGCCGTTGCGCGCCTGACGCTGCACCATAGGTGCTTGGCACAATGGGCAGCCGGACGGATGCGCTGAAGCACCGGCTTTCGGGCCAGGCCCGGACTGGGCGCGGATGCCGCGCTGCAGCATGCGCCCATCAATTAGCTCCAGCGCCAACCCTTCGGAAAATTCGCACGCCTCTTCGGTAAAACTACCCGAAGTGACAACAAAGCCGCCAGCCACCCCGTTGGCGGCCATCACGCCATAAAGTTCGCGCACCGGCTGCACGCCCACGCGAAAAGCGCGCCAGTGTTTGCACTGCACCAAGTAGCGCTTACCGTCTTTTTTCAGCAAGACATCAACGCCGCCATCGGGGCCACCGCCGCCGTTATCGGTCACGCTGTAGCCTTGGCGGCGGAAATATTCGCCCACCAGCACTTCAAACTCCTGCCAACTCATGCGCGCCACGCCATCGGCCCGGTACGCCGCCGCATGCAGCCGGGTGGCCCGGCGGCGCTTGAAGGCCGACACCGCCGCGCCCAGCAGAAAAACAAAAGGCAGCAGGTACTGCCCGACCATCGCCAGCACTCTCCACAGCGAAGAAGCGACAAAACTGCCGACCTGCCCCGGCTGCACCGCCGTGGGCAAGGGACTGGCGGCGACAAGATGAAGCCCGGCATAGCTGACCAGCGCCAGCAGCACGCCCACCCACCAAGGAAAACGTGCCGTGATGTCGATCAAATCGCTCAACAAGTCTGATTTATTGCGCCGTGCCATATTTATTTTTGGTTTTTTGAAAAATCACTTCTCGGCAGCAGACAGCCAGCGCCCGGCAAGCTGTCACGCGCTGACTTGAATTGGGTGTCACTGCTTTGGGCGCTGGACTGCAGCGCGGAGAAAAATCGAATGAGTGCATGGCTGGTTTAATCCTTGACAGCCGCAGCCAAGTCGATTTTTTCGGCAACAGGCTTCAGTCTGAAACTGCGACCACCCGACTGAATGCCCCTGCACCTTACAACCAAATCAGCCACACGAGACTGTTTGAATTGATCGGCGGGATTGACGTTTTGAGCCATCGCTTCCAAAGCTTGGTAGCGACCACGCTTGCGCTCCGTATTGGCATCACCGAGCAGTAAATAGGCCTCAATAAGCACACCGTATCTATCTGCCACAAACTCTGCGCCATCCGGTCGTGTCGCCAAAAACTTCATCGCGTCTTCTGGCGATACAGTTCCACGGCACAGCGAAGAGAACAGCTCCAGATTTTTCAGCCTCAACACCACCAAAAAAGCCACGATGACGGGATCTAGGTAATGATCGTTCGGTGTTTGATCCATCACCACAGCGATGCGCGTGATGCACCGCTCTCTGGCCCGCAATGACAGTTCAAAAATATCGGCCAGCGCAGTGAAAGCCTCGACGAGATTTTCCCTGTCGTAACGAGTTTCAGACCCAGTTCTTCCTGCAAACACCGAATCCAGCTCATACCGAGCAAACAAGGCTTCCGTAAACCTTTTGGTCTGCACCACGGGGATTCCGTACTCCAGATCAATGAAACGCCGGAGGTACTCGGGCGCATTGATGCGCTCGCCATACACGGCAGCCGTGCTGGCCTCAAGCTGCACCTTGTCAATCGACAGCACAAACACGATGTTCGGCACATCGAACAGGTGCTTGATGCGCTCCAGCATCTC
>CAIYKK010000749.1 GCA_903926695.1 uncultured Burkholderiales bacterium | reverse complement strand
GGCCGACGCACAGCGAGTTATAAGCCAGCACCGCGTAACCGAGCGCCACGCCCATGTTGCGCAGCACGGTCGAGTCGGTCAGGTCGCGCTGCCAGCGGCTGATGGGCAGCTTTTCGCTCCTGTGCTTGAGCAGCGCGTTGGCCAGGCCCAGGTTGCCTTCAGCGTTTTCACAGTCACTCGGGTTGACCTTGTGCGGCCTGGTCGAAGAACCAATTTCGCCTTTTTTCAGGCTTTGCTTGAAGTAACCCAGGCTGACATAACCCCAAATGTCGCGCGAGAAGTCGATCAGGATCGTGTTGGTGCGCGCCACGGCGTCAAACAGCTCGGCCATGTAATCGTGCGGCTCGATCTGGATGCTGTAGGGCTGGAACGTCAGGCCCAGGCCCAGCGGCTCGGGCGTTTCAATGACACGGCGGCTGAAGGCTTCCCAGTCAAAATCAGGGCAGGCGGCCAGGTGGGCGTTGTAGTTGCCCACGGCGCCATTCATCTTGGCCAGCAGTTTGATATTGGCAATCTTCTCGCGCGCGGTCACCAGGCGCACCACCACGTTGGCGATTTCCTTGCCGACGGTGGTCGGGCTGGCGGTCTGGCCGTGGGTGCGGCTGAGCATCGGCTCGTCGGCATGCTCGTGCGCCATTTGGCGCAGCTTGCCGATCACCTTGTCCAGCGCGGGCAGCAGCACCTGCTCGCGGCTGCTCTTGAGCTGCAGGGCCTGGCTGGTATTGTTGATGTCTTCGCTGGTGCAGGAAAAATGCACAAATTCGCTGGCCGACTGCAGCTCTGGCCGGGCTTCAAACTTGGACTTGATCCAGTATTCGACGGCTTTCACGTCGTGATTGGTGGTTTTTTCAATCGCCTTGATGGCCACGGCGTCGGCTTCGCTGAAGTTTTTGACCAGGCCGAGCAGGTAGGTGCGCGCACCCGGACTCAGCGGCTTGAACTCGGGAAACTTGGCATCGGACAGCGAGATGAACCAGGCAATTTCGACCTGAACCCGGCGGTGCATGTAGCCCTGCTCAGACATCAGGGGACGCAGATTTAAAAGTTTGCTGGCGTAGCGGCCATCCAGCGGCGACAGTGCATTGATGGGTGAAAAGCTCATGGGCGCCATTGTAGGCTGGCTGGTGCGCTAAAAAACCGGCCAGAACACACGGTCTGACCCTCTCTTGTGCCCGACAACGGGTGAACTCGATAGAATGCAATGTTCACAGGCCCTAGGTTCAGATAATTCCTCATCGCCAACTACCCGCTCTAAAGCGGTGGCGCTTGAGGAGAAATCCCAAAAGCTGGGTTGAGGCAGGGAAAGCGGTATTTAAGCCGCCACGTTAGTAATGGGTCATTAAGACGCAGCAGCAAATGCTTCCTCAGTTTGCTGATCTACAAGGTTTTAATCATGCAGACCAAAGGTAAAGGGGCTAAGGTTTTAGCCGCTACTCGCAAAGGCAGGCGCTGGTTGCTGACAATTCCCGAGAGGACATACGCCGCAGGGCGTGGGTCACCAAGCCCTTGCGGGCTAGCCGAAAAGCCGAGCAGGTGAAAAGCCTGCACCTTATTCATGGTGGCAAAAACGGACGTGACAGGTACGCCACCGCTAGCCAAGGAGCACTTCGTGTTCCACGCTCTACCTCCCCGGCCTGAAGGCCGAGGTTTCACGCGCAAACTGATGAAACTCATCGGATCCGCCACCAGCCCTTATGTGCGCAAAGTGCGCATCGTGATGGCCGAAAAAAAGCTCGACTACCAGTTTGTGCTGGAAGATGTCTGGGCCGACACCACGACCATCGGTATCTACAGTCCGCTGGGCAAGGTGCCGTGCCTGATCATGGAGGGCGGCGAAGCCGTGTTTGACTCGCGCGTGATCGTTGAATACCTGGACACGCTCTCGCCGGTGGGCAAGCTCATTCCTACCCAGGGCCGCGAGCGCGCCGAGGTCAAGACCTGGGAAGCGCTGGCCGATGGCGTGATGGACGCGGCCATTTTGGCCCGGCTCGAAGCGACCTGGCCAGGCCGCAACGACGATCAGCGCTGCGCCGCCTGGATTGCGCGCCAGATGGAAAAAATCGACCGCGCCCTGCAAACCATGAGCAACGGCCTGGCGGAAAAACCCTATTGCAGCGGGATTCATTTCAGCCTGTCGGATGTGGCGGTCGGCTGCGCTCTAGGCTACCTGGATTTCCGTTTTCCCGACATCGACTGGCGCCAGCGCCACCCCAACCTTCTCAAGCTGCAAGACAAGCTGCTACAGCGCCCCAGTTTCGCTGAAATCAGGTCGAACTGAGCGAGCCCGGTTCTTGTTGCCGCCTGCGGGTGGCTGACTTGGGCTCACGCGTCAAGTTTGGCTGCCCATCCACTTTCCCGCTAACGCAATTTCCCGTGCGCATCAGTGCGTAAGTCCTACGTTTTTTGACCGACTGCGGAATCCAAGAGAAATAGCGCTGCGGCTCAAGCCAGACTGCGCACGACTTCCAGCGCCTCTTCAATCCGCTCGACGGCGTGAATGGTCAAGCCTTCAATCGGCTTTTTCGGCGCATTCGCCTTGGGCACGACGGCGACGCTGAAACCCAGCTTGGCCGCTTCCTTCAGCCGCTCCTGGCCGCGTGGCGCGGGCCGCACTTCGCCCGCGAGGCCGACTTCGCCAAACGCGATAAAGCCCTTGGGCAGCGCCCGCCCGCGCAGGCTGGAAGTGATCGCCAGCATCACCGCCAGATCCGCCGCCGGTTCGCTGATGCGCACGCCGCCGACGGCGTTGACAAACACGTCTTGATCCATGCAGGCCACGCCCGCGTGGCGGTGCAGCACGGCCAGCAGCATGGCGAGGCGGTCTTTGTCCAGCCCGACGCTCAGGCGGCGCGGGCTGGGGCCGCCGTTATCGACCAGCGCCTGAATCTCCACCAACAGCGGGCGCGTGCCCTCCAGCGTGACCATCACGCAGCTGCCGGGCACCGGCTCGCTGTGCTGGCTCAGGAAAATCGCGCTCGGGTTGCTCACGCCTTTCAAGCCCTTTTCAGTCATGGCGAAGACGCCGATTTCGTTCACTGCGCCGAAGCGGTTTTTAATCGCCCGCACCAATCTGAAACTCGAATGCGTGTCGCCCTCGAAATACAGCACGGTATCGACCATGTGTTCCAGCACACGCGGCCCGGCCAGCGCGCCCTCTTTCGTGACGTGGCCGACCAGCACGATGCACACGCCGCTGGCCTTGGCCGAGCGCGTCAAATGCGCCGCGCATTCGCGCACCTGCGCCACCGAGCCGGGCGCGGAGGTGAGCTGGTCGGAATACACGGTTTGGATCGAGTCGATGACGGCAATCGCCGGTTGCGTCGCGTCCAGCGTGGCGAGGATTTTGTCGAGCTGGATTTCCGCCATCACTTTCACTTGCGAGCCGTCCAGCCCGAGGCGGCGCGCCCGCAGCGCGACCTGCGCGCCGCTTTCCTCGCCGGTGACGTAGAGCGTGTTCAAGCCCGTGCGCTGCAGCGAGTCCAGCGCCTGCAGCAGCAGCGTGGATTTGCCGATGCCCGGATCGCCGCCAATCAGCACCACGCCGCCTTCGACGATGCCGCCGCCGAGCACACGGTCCAGCTCTTCGTGGCCGGTGGGCGTGCGTGTCATGTCGGTGGCCTCGATGTCGGCCAGCGCGGTGACTTCGCAGGCCTTGGCCAGCGACTGGAATTGCGGGCTGTAGCGGTTTTTCGGAGCCGAGGCGCTCTCGGCGACGGACTCGATCAGGGTGTTCCAGGCACCGCAAGCCGGGCATTTGCCCAGCCACTTCGGGCTGGTGCCGCCGCACTCGGTGCAGGTGTAAATCGTTTTTTCTTTGGCCATGAGGGGGAATATAGCGGCCCCGACCGCCTGTGCCACATCGGGGGTCTTGCCCATTCAGACGCCGCGCCGCGTAGCGCCTATCGGGTAAACAACGGCTTTGACCTGTATCAAATTGCTCTATGATGATTTCACCTGTGCAGCAAATTCCTGCGAAATGCTGCGCTGGCGAATCATTCATCTAGAGGCCTTATGAACATCAACATTGAAAAACTCGACGTACTTACCCAAGAACTCAAGACAACTCTCAAAGAAGGTTTGCTGGCTTCCGACATCTTTGACCGCTCCACCGGCTTGTCCCTGTCGGGCTACAACCCACAGCCCACCGCCGCCGCTCTGTTCACGGAAGTGACCAATGTGCTGACCGGCACGCTGGCCGACTCGGGTTTCCCCGGCCTCAAGCGCTACTACCTGGTGGACATGGAAAATGACCACAGCGTGATGGTCATCCGCCACGGCAACGATCTGCTCCAAGGCATTTTGATGAATTCGCAAAAGGTCAATCTGGGCATTTTGCTGTCCGTCGCGCTGCCCAAAATGCTCGCAGGCGTCGAAAAAGCACGCACCTAAGTTCATTCATGACCCCAGAGAGGTTTGGCGTCTGGTCGCCGCACCGCGACTCCAACTCGGTGCGCGCTTTCAAGGCGGCACTGAGTCTGCGGCCAGAACCTTGGCAATGGCATGAGGATATGAAGCGGGCATCTTGGTGGATCATCGACGGCACGCAAACCACGCTCGACAGTCTCACCAGTGACCTTCAGGCCCAGAAAAAAAACGGCGTGATCCACACCGTGGTGCTGGCGCCGTCATGGAACCACATCGAAGACCCGGTCTGGGTTTTTTTCAAAGTGCCCCTGAATATCAAGCTGGTCTATGGATGGATTGACCGCTGCCTGCTGCAACGTTTGCCGCCCTCACCACTGGCCAGGCAGCATCTGCGGCTCAGGCGCTGGCCCAACCTGACGCGCTACAGCGCCAGCGGCGCGCCCGCCGACAGCATGCACCTGACGCTGGCTTGCTCGCGGCTGCTGGAAAACTGGGCCAGCTACGAAGAAGTGGTGGCGATTGCCAAAAACACCCTGCTGATCGACAGGATGCTGGCCGATGCCAGGCAGGACGGCATCCTGGACACCAGCGCGACAGCGCCCGCTCTGAATCCAGGCACGCCAGAAACAAAAACCCCCGAAAAAACCAACGCCTGGTCACTGGTCAAGCGGCTGCTGAGCAAATTCGCATGAAGCCTCTCAAAGTTATCCTGGGTCACACCACCTCGCAACAGGTGGTATTTGTCGGGCCTTTTGGCGTCGGAAAAACCACCGCCCTGCGGGTGATTTCGGACATCGCCGTGGTCAACACCGACGTAGCCAGCAGCGAAGCCTGCGCCGATCCCGAAGCCCAACGGCAAGGCAAAACCGAAACCACCGCCGGATTCGACTACGGCGAATGGCGCTTCATGGACGGCAGCCGCGTCTCGCTGATTGGCGTGCCCGGCCAGGAGCGCTTCAAAGCCATGTGGGACGTGATGCTGCCGCGCAGTTCGGCCATCGTGCTGTGGCTGTACGGCAACCGCGAAGGCCAGATGGCCGAATGCGCCAAGTGGCTGCAGGCGCTGGCCGAACGCAAAGCCATTGCCCGGCTGGCCGTGGCCGTCACCCGCGTCCCCGACGGCGAGGCCGAGCAGGCGCTGACGCCCTACCGCCAGTTGATCAGCCGCTACCACCCGCTCGCGCCCGTTATCACCGCCGATCCGCGCCGCCAGTCGGACGTGATCCAGGCCATCACGATGGCCCTGACCAGCCCCTACGCGGCCATTGAGCAGCTGTAAATCACCCGGCCTTTCAAGCCTATGGCGCTCCCCTATCGCTCACGATTTTTAACTTACAAGCAGTGGAAAATGGACTCTCTGGCAATTGGACGGCGTTTTTCCCCCTTCATTGAAAAAATGGCGAGCCGCATTGCGCAATTGCAATGCGCCATGCTCTGCACGCCCGACGGCTTCAATCTGTGCTCGATTGGCCTGAACGAGGAGCAGGTGGGCAAGATGGCGGCACTGAGCAGCTCGCTTTTTTCCGTCGGCGCTGCCGCCGTGAACAGCCTCACTTCCGAAAGTGCGGCCAATGTCGCCTCAAGCGCGGAGGGCAGCGTTTCTGCGCCGCTGAACTACCTGACGCTGGAGGCGGGCGGGCTGCAGATCGTCAGCACCAAAATTATCCGCCCGGCAGGCGACTTCATCCTGATGGCCGCTGCCCGTGCGCCGCTGGGCGTTGTGCTGGTGGGCGTCAGGTCCACCGTGATGGATATTCAAAAGCTGCTCTGAAGCGGCAGCGGGCGCCGCCAGCCTTGCGCAGCGCTCTGTGGCTTCAGGGCTTGAAGCGGCACCCGCATTTTTCTGGTTGTTAAACCGCTGCCAGCGCCTGCGTCAGGTCTTCGAGCAAGTCGTCGATATGCTCGATGCCGACCGACAGGCGCACCATGTCGGCGCTCACGCCCGCCTTAGCCAGCTCGGCGGCGTTGAGCTGGCGGTGCGTGGTCGAGGCCGGATGGCAGGCCAGCGATTTGGCATCGCCGATGTTGACCAGGCGCGTGAACAACTGCAGCGCATCCTGAAAGCGCGAACCCGCCGCAATGCCGTCGTCCGACTTCAGCCCGAAGCTGATGATGCCCGAGGCCTTGCCACCCATGTATTTTTGCGCCAGCGCATGGTCTCGGTGCTCGGGCAGACCGGCGTAGTTGACCCAGGCGACTTTCGGGTGATCCGTCAGGTACTGGGCGATGGCCAGCGCGTTGCCGCAGATGCGATCCATGCGCAGCGCCAGCGTTTCTATGCCCTGCAGAATCTGGAAAGCGGCCGTCGCGCTCAGCGCCGCGCCCATGTTGCGCAGCGGCACGACGCGGGCGCGGCCAATGTAGGCCGCCGCGCCCAGCGCTTCGGTATAAACCACACCGTGGTAGCTCACGTCCGGCTCGTTCAGGCGTTTAAAACGCGCCTTGTGCTCGGCCCAAGGGAACTTGCCGCTATCGACAATCACGCCACCCAGCGTCGTGCCGTGGCCGCCCAGGTACTTGGTCAGCGAATGCACCACGATGTCGGCGCCATGCTCGAACGGGCGGCACAGGTAAGGCGTGGACACCGTGTTGTCCACAATCAGCGGCACGCCGCCCGCGTGGGCGACTTGGGCCAGCGCGGCGATGTCGGTGACATTGCCCAGCGGGTTGCCGACGGATTCGCAAAACACCGCCTTGGTACGCTCGTCAATCAGCGCGGCAAACGAGGCCGGGTTGCGCGGGTCGGCAAAACGCACCTCGATGCCCATTTGTGGGAAAGTGTGGGCCAGCAGGTTGTAGGTGCCGCCGTACAGCGTCGAGCTGGAAACGATGTTGTCGCCCGCCTCGGCAATCGTCTGAATCGCGTAGGCAATCGCCGCCATGCCCGAGGCCACAGCCAGCGCGCCTATGCCGCCTTCAAGCGCGGCCATGCGCGCTTCAAGCACCGCATTCGTCGGGTTCATGATGCGGCTGTAGATGTTGCCCGCCACCTTCAGATCAAACAGATCGGCGCCGTGCTGGG
>CAIYKK010000748.1 GCA_903926695.1 uncultured Burkholderiales bacterium | reverse complement strand
GCTGGCCGCCAGCAATGCACCAAAATCAAGCATGAAAATTGCTTGCCCTGGTGCATGGCATTTGAACTCGATATCGGCTTTGTTTCGCTGGCCGGCCGCAAAGGCATCAACGAAGATTTTTGCGCCGCCATGCTGCCCCAGCCGGGCGAGGAGGATATGGGCTCGATTGTGGCGATTGCCGACGGGGTCAGCACCGGCGGCATGGGCCGGGAGGCGGCCCAGACCACCGTCACCAGTTTGGTGCGCGATTACTATGGGACGCCCCAAACCTGGGACACCACCGTGGCGCTGGACCGGATCATCACGGCCCAGAACACTTGGCTAGCGGGCATCAACCAACGCCGCCAACCCATTGTGGGGCTGACCACGCTGACGGCGCTGGTGCTGCGCGGCCAGTCCTACACGGTGGCGCATGTCGGCGACTCGCGCGCTTACCTGCTGCGCGGCGGAAAAACCCAGCAATTGACGCACGACCACGCGGTCAACAACCACGATTTCAGGCACCAGCTGCTGCGCGCCGTGGGCGCTGAAGACCATGTGGTGGTGGACTACATGCAGGGCGAGCTGCAGGTCGGCGACGTGTTTGCGCTGTTCACCGATGGCGTGCATGGCGAGCTGCGCGACGAGGCTTTTCACCAGCGGCTGCAGGAATTCATTCCCGCCGGTGTCAGCGCCCAGGTGGCCTGCCAGAAGCTGGTGGACGCGGCGCTGGCAGGCGGCAGCACCGATAACGTGACGGCGGTGGTGGTGCGGGTGCAGGGGCTGCTTGATGCGACGCTGCACGATGTCAACCGTGCGGCGCAGAATTTGCCGATTCCGCCGCGCCTGAAGGTGGGCGAGGCCATCGACGGCTTGAGCGTGACTCAATTGGTGGCCGACAACGGCATCAATCTGCTCTACCGGGTGCAGGCGGCGGGCGGCGGGCCGTTTTATGCCCTCAAAACGCTGCATCCGGCCCGAGCCCATGACGAGGAGGAGCGCGCCATGCTGGCCCACGAAGCCTGGCTGGCCAGAAGCATGCAGTCCGGCGCGGTGGCCGACTACCTGGTCAGGCTGCATGAGGCGCTGCCCTCGGGCCAGGGACCCAGCGCCTTTTACCTGCTCTACGACTGGCTGGGCGGTGAAACCCTGCAGCAGCAGCTGGAGCGAAAACACCGCTTTGGCGTGTCGCAGGTGCTGGCCGTGGCGACTCAGACGGCCAAGGCGCTGGGCCGGCTGCACCGCCAGTGCGTGATTCACCGCGACATCAAGCCGGCCAATCTGCACCAGGGCGACGATGGCGTGCTGCGCGTGCTCGACCTGGGCGTGGCGTTGAGCGGGCGCGAGCCAGAAGCCATGCGTCAGTTGCACGCCGGGACGCCGAGCTTTATCAACCCGGAGCAATGGGGTTTTAACGGGCAGGGCGCAGAAGGCCCGAAGGAGCTGCCCGATACGCAAAGCGACCTGTTTGCGCTGGGCGTGACGCTGTACCAGCTGCTCACGGGTCGCCTGCCTTACGGCGAGGTGCTGCCGTATCAGGTGGGCCGCTATTACCGCGATCCAGTCGCGCCGAGTCGCATCAATCCCGAGGTGCCGATCTGGCTGGATCACATCGTGCTCAAGGCCGTGGCGCGCGACAAACGAAAACGCTTTGAAACGGCTGAAGAGCTGCTGCTGGCGCTGGAGCGCGGCGCGTCCCGCCCGCTGACAGCGCCGCAAGCCACGCCGCTTATCCTGCGCGACCCGACGGCGATCTGGAAAATCGCCTTGGTTGTGTCGGGGCTGTTCAATCTGCTGCTGGTGTACTGGCTGCTGTTTCTGCCTAAGTGAACCGGAGGCGGGGCGGCCAGGGAGGTCAGGCGGTGCGGGCGCGGCCACCCTTTTCTGCCCAGGTGCGTGTCCAGCGGATCTGCATCACCCGCAGCAGCGCCAGCATGACCACGGCCAGCGCGGCGAAGAAGAAAAAGCCCCACATGTAAGTGCCAGCGTATTGCTTGGAGATGCCCATCGCGTTGGGAACCAGACCGCCGCCCAAAGCGCCAATCTCGCCAATCATGGAGCCAGCCACGGCGGTGGCCAGCGGCCAGCGCAGCGGTACCAGTTGAAAGACGGCTCCGTTGCCCGCGCCCAGCGCGGAAAAGCACAGCATCACCAGCAGCGTCGTGCCCACCAGCGAATTGCCAGCCAGGCCGCACAGCACCAGTGTGACGGCAATGGTGACCAGCACCACGCTCAGCGTGTTCACGCCGCCCCAGCGGTCAGAAATCCAGCCACCAAAAACGCGCAGGGCCGCGCCCATGAAGGCCGCCAGCATCGACAACTGCCCGGCCTGCACCTTGCTCACGCCGAACTGGTCGTAATAGTAAGACGGCAGAAATGTCGCCAGCCCGATGAAGCCGCCGAACGTCACGGCGTAAATCAGGCTGAACGCCCAGCCGTCTTTTTCAAACAGGCAGGCCACATGCTCGCGCAGGCTGGCGTGGCTGTCCACATCGTCGGGTTCTTTGGCGAACAGGATCATGGCGATCATCGGCAGCAGCATGGCGATGGCGGCAATGCCATACACCGATTGCCAGCCGTAGCGCTGGGCCAGAGCGGGCGCAATCAGCACCGACACGGCGGTGCCCACATTGCCCGCGCCCACCAGGCCCATCGCCAGGCCCTTGTAGCGAGCTGGAAAAGAGCCAGAACCCAGGCTGAGCGCGACGCCAAAGCTGGCACCCGCAATGCCCAGCAGCACACCCATGGCCAGCAGGCTGTGGTACGAGTCCACCACGAAGTAGCCAAACAGCAGGGCCACCATGATCAGGCCCATTTCAACCAGCGTGGCATTTTTGCGCCCGATGTACTGGGCCAGCACGCCCAGCGGAAAACGCATCAGCGCGCCAGCGAAGATTGGCACCGACAGCATGATGCCTTTTTCAGTCGGCGACAGTTTGTAGGTTTCAGAAATGAAGGGTGCCATGGCCCCATTCATGACCCAAATACAGCATGAAAACGCGAAGTAGAAAAACGCCGCGCCCAGCGTGGGTGCATGCCCCGCCTTGAGAAAATTACGCAAACCTGTCATGGTGAAAAACTTTCGTTAAGAATGGTCAATTCACAACATGAGTGCAAAAATCGTTCCCGCTTTGGGTGCATAAAATGCACTTTCATGGGGCATTAAAAATGGCTACCAGTTGGCAGCCGATCATTTCCCCGTGCGATGCCCGCATGTGGGGCGCTGCAGGCAACGGATCGCCTTGTTTTTTAAGCGGCGCGGTCCATATCGACGCACACCATCGCCTCGTAGTGATTCCAGCGCAGGGTGATCACATACGGGTGCTTGCGCACCTGGCCCTTGATGCGGTGAATGCCCTGGCGTTTCACGGGCACCGAGATATGCAGCTCCGAGCCCAGCGCCTTGCGTGCATTGCCCGCCAGCGTGTTGGCGATTTCGCCCACGGCGTCGAGCAGGTTGCTGTCGCCCAGATCGGTTTCGTGCTGCAGCAGCAGGATTTCGCGCACCAGCTTGTCCGGCATGGACACGATGATGTTGCCGTTGTGGCTGCCCGAAAAGCTGATGGTGCCGTTGAATTCAAAGCCCTCGATATCGCCCGTGCCCAAAAAGGCCGAGGTGATTTCCGGCTCCTGCCGGGTCGTGACTTTGAGGTAGTTGCGGATGGAATCGACAAAAAGTTTGAGATCGTTTTCTTGAAGCATGGCCATTGCGGTGTCCCTTTAGCGTGTCTCGGTCACATCGAGCAGTGCGATTTGCAGCTCTTCGTCGGTGAACGGCTTGGCCACAAAGCCGCGTGCGCCCAGCTTGAGCGCCTGAATGGCCGTTGATTTGTCGTTCAGCGCGCTGACCACCAAAATGTTGATGGTCGGGTCCAGCTTCATCAACGCCTGAATACATTCAATGCCGTCCATTTCGGGCATGGTCAGGTCCATCGTCACGACATCGGGGCGTGTGGTTCTGGCGAGGCGAATCGCTTCCTGGCCGTTTTTGGCCAGGCCAGCCAGCACCACGCCTTTGAGGCCGCCGTTTTGAACTACCCGCGAGATGCGGGTGCGGATCATGTTGGAGTCATCAACAATCAGCAATCGCATGGTGTGTTCCCTGTGAGGTTGGGCATAGTCGTTATCGCTTGTGTTCAGTCAGAAAAACTGACTTTAAATTCCGTGTGCTTGCCGGGGATGCTCGACAGCTGCAAATGCGCGCCCAGGCGCTGAATGTCGGCCTGCACCAAGTCCAAGCCAACGCCCCGGCCCGCGTGCTGCGTGGTGGTTTCGGCGGTGGAGAAGCCCGGCTTGAAGATGTGCGGGATGATTTGCTTGTCGCTCATGGCCTCGATCTGTGCGGCGGTGTACCACTTGAGTTCGAGCAGGCGGCGGCGCACGTTGGCGGTGTTGATGCCTGCGCCATCGTCATGCACGCTGAGCAGCCATTGACCGGCTGCGTCGCGGCTGAGGTTGGCCGTGACCTGACCTTCGGGCGATTTTTGAGCGGCCAGCCGCACCGCTGGTGTTTCGACGCCATGCACCACGGCGTTGCGCACCAGCTGGATGGCAATTTCGCGCACCAGATTGATTTTTTCGGTGGGCAGGTCCAGCGCGCTGTTCATGCGAATCGTGGCTTTGACGCTTTTGCCGCAGTCGCGGCTCACGTCGCTGGCCAGCTGGATCAGCGCGGCGTTCAGGCTGCTGTCCGGGGCTGGACTCGCTGCGCCGCCCGGTCTTTTCACGCTCAGCGCCTTGAACGCGCCGACTTTGGTCAACAGGTCTTCCAGCGGCAGCGGAAGCGGCAACAGGCTGTCGCCGCTGATCGGGCCGCTGTCTTTGATTTTCTGCAGTTCGGTTTCAAACTGGTGCGCCAGCGAGGCCAAAATTTCCAACCCCAGAGAGGCGGCGTCGCCCTTGAAGGCGTGGATGCGGCGGTAAGCGCCGTCAACAATCTTGTGAATCTGCGCTTCGGAGTTGGCCGACGAAGCACTGCGCAGCAGCTCGT
>CAIYKK010000747.1 GCA_903926695.1 uncultured Burkholderiales bacterium | reverse complement strand
CGTCGATGGCAAAGACGTTTTTGCCATCGACCTCGGCGCTGGCGCGCACGCACAGGCCGCACAGGATGCAGCGGTTCAAATCGAGCAGAATGTCCGGGTGGCTGGCATCGACCGGGCGATCCGGGTAGAACTCTTCAAAGTGCGGGCCGTCCATGCGCATCTCGTAGGCTGTGGCCTGCAGCAGGCAGTCGCCGCTTTTTTCGCACGACGGGCAGAAATGGTTGCCTTCGACAAACAGCATTTGCAGCAGCGTTTTGCGCTGGCCGTTCAGCTCGTCGGTGTTGCTTTCGACGGCCTGCCCGGCGGTGGCCTGCACCGTGCAAGCCGCGCCGCTGCGGCCATTGACCTTGACGGTACACAGGCGGCACGAGCCGTTGGCGTGAAAACCCGGCTTCCAGCACAGGTGCGGAATGTAATGCCCGGCGCGGGTGGCGGCCTGCAGCAGCGTGTCGCCGGGGCCAAACTCCACCGGCTGGCCGTCAAGCGAAAAAACGCCCGGACTCAGCGCGTCAATGCGTTCATTGTTCATAGGTTCTCCAGATGTGCGCCGGTGTCGTCGCGGCCCGTGGCCAGCCGAGCCTGCGACAGCTCGGCGTCCAGATCAAAGCCGGGCACAAAATGCAGCGAGGTCAGATGCCGCTCGTAAGCGGGGCGGAACTTGGCGATGGTGTCGCGCAGCGGGTTGCAGGCCGCCGCGCCCAGGCCGCAGTGGGTGGCGTTGTGCATCAGCTTGTCCAGCTCGTACAAAACCTGAACATCCTCGCTGGAGCCGTAGCCTTTTTTTAATTTGTCCAGCCGCCGCACGACCAGCTCGGTGCCGACGCGGCACGGCGTGCAAAAGCCGCAGCTCTCGTGGGCAAAGAACTGGGCAAAATTGCGCGCCACCTCGAACATGTCACGCGAGCGGTCAAACACCATAAAAGCGCCCGCCGTCGGCACGTCTTCAAAGGCGATGCGCCGGTTGAACTCGGAGACCGACAGGCACACGCCCGACGGCCCGCCAACCTGCACCGCCTGCGTGTCGCGTGCGCCGCAGTCTTCCAGAATGCGCCCGATGCGGGTGCCGAATGGATATTCGTAAAGCCCCGGACGCTCGCAGTCGCCCGACACGGAGTGAATCTTGGTGCCCGTCGATTGCGGCGTGCCGATGGCCGACCACCAAGCGCCGCCGTGAACCGCGATATGTGTCACGGCGCAAAAGGTTTCGACGTTGTTGACCGTGGTCGGCTGACCCAGATAACCGCGCTCGACCGGAAACGGTGGCCGGATGCGCGGCACGCCGCGTTTTCCCTCCAGCGATTCGATCAGCGCCGACTCTTCGCCGCAAACGTAGGCGCCCGCACCGACGTGAATCTCGATATCAAAATCAAAGCCGCTTTGGCCCTGAATGCTCGCGCCCAGCAAGCCTTGTTCGCGGCGACGCTGTAAAACAGCCTGCAGCGGCTCAAGCAAAAAGCGATATTCGCCGCGCAAATACACCAGCCCGCGCCGCGCGCCGATGACCAGCGCGGCAATCGTCATGCCCTCGAACACCGTGTCGGCGTAGCTGGTCAGGAGCACGCGGTCTTTGAACGTGCCGGGTTCACCCTCGTCGGCGTTGCAAACCACGTAATGCATCTGGCCGGGCGCTGCGCGGCACAGCTGCCATTTGGTGCCGGTAGCGTAGCCCGCGCCGCCGCGCCCGCGCAGTTTGGAGCGTTTCAGGTCGTCGAGCATGCCCTGCGGCCCACGCGCCAGCGCCGCCGCAATGCCCTGGCCCGGCGCAGGCTGCGCGCCCAGCTTGACATCGGCCAGGCGGATCTGGTCATCGACGCGGGACCATTCGGCGGGCCACTGCTCGGGCGGAGTGTTTTGCTCAATCAGCGCGGCAATGTGGACGATGCGCGCTGGCGTCAGCCGCGTGACAACCTGATGGTGATTGATCAGCAGCGCCGGCCCTTGATCACACAGCCCGGTACAGGACGACGTGGCCACACTGACGCGGCCATCGGCGCGCATCTGGCCGGGCTCAACCTTGAGCAGGCGGCACAGCTGGAGCATCAGCGCCTCGCTGCCGCCCATGCGGTCGGTGATGTTGTCGCTGAACAGCACGCGGTAGCGGCCCACCGGCTGGGTGTGAAAAAAGCGGTAAAAACCCGCCACGCCCTGCACATGCGCCAGCGTCAGCCCGAGGGCTTGCGCGATCTGGCTCAAACTGTCGTGCGGGAGCCAGCCTTGCGAGGCCTGAAGTTGGCGCAGGATTTGTACCAGCGCATGCGGATCGCCGCCATGCGCGGTGAGCAAAGACTGCAATGGCGAGACTGGAATACTGGAAAGTGGGTTGTTGGATTGCACGGCTTGACTCTGACAATCAAAATGGTTTTACTGCAGTCTAACAACAATTGGTGACAATCCAAGTCTTTGGAAGCGATTCAATGCGGCTGAATTTTTGCGGCCAAAACAAAAAACCCCGCAGTTTTATAAGCTGCGGGGTTTTTGTTGATTCTGAGGACTTTTTTTGAAGTCTTCGGAGTCGTTGTGGCGGAAACGGAAGTTTCCGCCGAATACCCTGCTCTATCGGAGTGAACTGGATTGTGGCCGAATTACCCGATAGACGGCCCTTTTCACTGATGAGGATGACACGCCATAACGCAAGCCCAAACCGTGCATTGTGTGCTGGCCTGACTGATAGAGCGTAACAGCTTCTGCCTCTTGTTCCGGGGTCAGTGACCGCCGCCGCCCAGGAATAACGCCCCTCTCTCTCGCGGCCTGTTGGCCTGCCATCGACCGCTCACGAATCATGCCCCGTTCAAACTCTGCGAACGCGCCGAGCATGGCGAGCATCATGCGGCCCGCAGGGCTGGAGGTGTCAATGGATTCTGTGAAGCTTCGGAACGTGGCGCCCGCCGCTTCAATTTTGGCGACGATGGCGAGCAGGTCAGCCAGCGACCGAGCGAACCGGTCGAGCTTGTACACCATGACCACATCGCCTTTGTGCAATCGCGCCAGAAGCGCCATGAGCTGGGGCCGTGCGCTGATGCCGCCGCGTTTTTCCTGCACGATGTTGTCCAGGTCAACCCCGGCGCGTTGGAGCGCGTCGAGCTGGAGAGTCGTGTCTTGTTCTTTGGTTGAAACCCGTGCGTACCCAATG
>CAIYKK010000746.1 GCA_903926695.1 uncultured Burkholderiales bacterium | reverse complement strand
TGCTGGCAAACCACTTGCCGCCCGACTGGCTGATCGTGATGTTTTTGGCCGTGCCCAAAATGTCCCGGCTGTTGCGGTAGCGAACCCAGCCCAGCTTGGGCAGCTTGATGCGGCTGTTGGGCTGGTCGATTTCAAAGCCTTGCGGAAATCGAAAAATTTCGCGCTCCCCTTTTTTCTTGAACTTCGGAAAGGCGGCGCGTTTGGCAAAGAAATTTTGGTACGCCTTGTCCAAACCTTTGAGCGAGTGCTGCAAGGCTTGCGAGGGCGATTCTTTGAGCCACTCAAATTCCTGTTTCCACTTTGGGAGCTGGTTTGCCAGCGTCACATAGCTCATGAATTTCCCGCCGGTTTCGCGGTTGGCTTTTTGCAGCGCAAGCGCTTTGTTGAACACAAAACGGCACGCCCCGGCGAAGCGGCGCATGTCGCGCTGCTGCCCGCCGTTGGGCATGAGTTCGTATTTAAAAGCTTGGAGACGCTGCATGCTGGGATTTTAATCAGCGATTTGCTTATCAGCACCCGTACAGGACACCTGCGGCGTCCGCGCTCTGCATCCCCGTTCTGAAGGACGGGGTTTTCCGCGCAAGATGGATAAACATCTTGAGCAACTTCCAAAGGAAGGACTGATCAATGGCTCATAAATTTTCTGAACTGCGCACGCGCATGTCGCCGCAAGCTCAAGCGCGATCCGGTGTCAAGGCGCAGGCCATGCTCGCAGAGATGCCACTGAACGAACTTCGGCAAGCGCGCGGACTTTCCCAAAAGATGCTGGCCGAGGTGCTGCATGTCCAGCAACCGTCTATCGCCAAAATGGAAAAACGCACGGATATGTATCTTTCGACCCTTCGCAGTCACATTGAAGCGATGGGCGGTCAGCTGGAAGTTGTTGCGCGCTTTCCCGACGGCGTGGTCAAAATCAGCAACTTCTGCGACATCGGCTCTGTTGCGGCGGCGTGAGTTCTCTGGGCCTGTTTTATAAAAGTAAGGCCCGACGCCCTCGTCCTGCATGGATTTCACGCCACCTTGCGTAAGCAAGGTGTCGGCAGTCACGTTGGCCACCGCAACCCATCATGACATCCGGAAGGTCCGTGCCCGGCGCCTCAAACCCTGACTACCCGGCTGACCCCTTGGCAGTCCAGCGGCCACCGCGCATGGTTGGCATGTTTGACGCGTTCAGTTGCCCCGCAATCGCATTCATGGACAGCCCGCCCGCCTGGAGCTGGCCCACCAGCGGCATGACCCGGCCGGCAAAGGCGGCAGACGCGGCTGCGTTGCCGGCGCGCCCCCTGGCTTGGGCCTCGGCCAGGTTGGTTTTGTTGCCCAGCCGGCCCGTGCCCACCATCGGCGCGAGGGAGTCGCGTGTGCGCTGAGAAATCATCTTGCGCTCCTTTTCACTCAAAGCTGCGTACAAGTGCAGGATGAACGGATCTGTATCGGCGCCCAGCTCGGCCACGATAAATGGGACACCCCGCGCCATCAAACCAGAGATAAACGCCACATCACGGGACAGCCTGTCCAGCTTGCTGACGATGACCGGGCATTTCAAGCGCGCAGCTTTCGCCAGGGCAGCGGCAAGCCCAGGACGGCCATCAAGCGACAGCGTGCCTGAAGCCACATCGTCAAAGGTTGCCATGACCTCAAAATCTTCTGCACTGCAGAAGCGGGAAAGGGCGCTCGCCTGAGCCTCCAGGCCCAGCCCGGACTTTCCTTGCTCGGAAGTGCTGACGCGGCGGTAGATCACGACGGGTTTCAGGGGATTTTCCTTCATTGTGTCAATACTATATGACCGTTTAGCATTGATACAATAAGGAAAGTTACAGATTTTTGGGTAAAATAAACGTTCGCATCGCCGACCACCACCAAACAAATACCAAAGTCAAGACAATTTTGACTCAGTTTGTACTCGTAGCTGGACGAGTGCTAGTGCGGTTTTCTCTTATGAGTCAGTTTCTTCGCTGGTGGAGCGGGTAGTTCCACCAGCGGGCGAGGAAATTTCTCCACGAACGATGCTCCGCTAGCGCTTTGTGCCGGACGCAGAAATCGCTGTCATGATGGAATCCGAACCGCATGTTTGCGATCGCACGGCAGAACTCCGTCCGGGTTGCCTAAAAATTGAGAGCTAGGAAAATTTTCGTCCAAATTTATGTAACAACGCTCTGTCGCAATGTCTATGTCACCGTTAGGTGTGGAAATTTCAGTCTTCATAGGGAAGAGATTTTTGTCTATTCGAGGAGATATCCAAGATTTCCACATTTAACAGTGATGTAGCCGTCGCAATAGAAGATTGATGAGTTACAATTTTATAAAGATAAAAATCACTTTTTCTATTTTAAAAAAGTTGGCGTATTTTTATTTATTCTCCACTTGGAGTTTTTAC
>CAIYKK010000745.1 GCA_903926695.1 uncultured Burkholderiales bacterium | reverse complement strand
TCGTCCTGAATCGCGTGCGCCGCCGTGTGCAATGCAAACTGGCTGGCGGCGCGCTCGCTGGCGATACCGGCCCAGGCCGGGTTGGTCGTGGCCAGACGGGCGCCCTCGGCGTTGCTTGAGGCGGCGCGGCGCTCGACATTCGGCAAATGTGTGTTCAGCCAGCCCTGGCACTGGGCCAGCGCCTGCGGATGGGCAAACACCGCCTCGATGCGTTCCAGCGAGTCCGACAGCCGCAGCAGGTTGTGTTTGACCATCAGACTGACTTCGCCCACGATGTGCAGCGGCGAGTTCAGCAGCAAGTCCAGCGAGCGCGACACCATGCCTTCGGTGGAGTTTTCCACCGGAATCACGCCGTAACTGGCGCTGCCCGCCGCCGTGGCGCGAAACACCTCGTCAATGCTCGCGCAGGGCACATGCTCGATGCTGGCGCCGAAAAACTGCAGCGCAGCCTGCTCGGTGAAGGTGCCGACCGGGCCAAGGTAAGCCACCCGAATGGGCGACTCCAGCGCCAGACAGGCCGACATGATTTCGCGCCAGACGGCGGCGACATGCTCGTTTTTTAGCGGCCCCTGGTTGCTTTTCTGGATGTTTTCGATCACCTGGGCGACGCGGTCAGGCCGGAAAAAAGGCGTTCCCTCGCGTTTTTTCACCTCGCCAACCTGCTCGGCCACCAAGGCGCGGCGGTTGAGCAGGGCGAGCAATTCTTTGTCCAAAGCGTCAATTTGGACGCGCAAATCAGCGAGGTTGGCAGTCATGTCTCAAGCGTGTTGTTGTTCAAATTCTTGCAGGTAGCGCACTAAGGCCTGCACGCCAGCCAGCGGCATGGCGTTGTAAAGGCTGGCACGCATGCCGCCGACGGACTTGTGGCCCTTGAGCTGGAGCAGCTCGCGCGCTTTGGCTCCGGCCAGAAAAGCCTCGTTGCGCGACGCGTCGCGCAGGAAAAACGGCACATTCATGCGCGAGCGGCAGTCCTGGCTGACCGGGTTGAAGTACAGCGCAGAATTGTCAATCGCGTCGTACAGCAGCCGGGCTTTGGCGATATTGCGCTTTTCAATTGCAGCGATCCCGCTGGCGTCGCCTTCTTGCTGGCGCTTGAGCCACTGAAACGTCAGGCCCGCGATGTAAATCGAGTACGTCGGCGGCGTGTTGTACATCGAGCCGCTGTCGGCAACCGTTTTGTAATTGAAGGCGCTGGGGCAAATCGCCAGCGCGTGGCCGAGCAGGTCTTCGCGCACAACGACCAGCGTCACGCCAGCGGGGCCGAGGTTTTTCTGCGCACCGCCAAAAGCCAGGCCAACCCGCGACCAGTCCACAGCACGCGAGGCGACATGGGACGAAAAATCGATCACCAATGGCGCGTCGCAGCCCAGCGCTTTGAGGTCAGGCAAGTCGTGAAACTCCAGGCCGTCGATGGTTTCGTTGGTGCAGACATGCACGTAACTGGCATCGCCGCGTAACTGCCAGCTGCCGGGCGCCGGGATGCTGGTGTGTTGACTGCCTTCGTTGGTGGCGGCAATTTGCACATCGCAGTATTTGCGCGCTTCTTTTTGCGATTTGTTGCTCCAGCTGCCGGTCACGACAAAATCAGCTGCGCCGCCGCGTGACAGGTTCAGCGGCACGATGGCGTTTTCTGCGAGTCCACCGCCCTGCATGAACAGGATTTTGAAGTTCTGGGGAACCGCCATCAGTTCGCGGAAATCGGCTTCTGCATGCTCGTAAATGGAGATGAATTCTTTGCCCCGATGGCTCATTTCCATCACGCTCATGCCGCTGCCGTGCCAGTCCAGCATCTCGCTGGCGGCCTGCTGCAGGACTTCTTCGGGCAGGGCGGCGGGGCCGGCTGAAAAATTAAATGGCCGCGTCATTTCTGCGCTGGTTTGCTGGCCTTGGGCGCGGCGGCTGGGCCGCCCACGATTTTCTGCGCGGCGTCGTCAAACCGTTTGGCGCGAGCCAGCACATCGGCGCGCGACGCATCGACCAGCTTTTGAACGAAGCCATTGCCCAGTTCGGGCGCCACGGTCTGGTACTTTTTGATGGCGGGGGATTCAAAAAACGCCGCAATCTGCTTGAGCTCTTCGAGCGTGAAGCGCTCGGCGTAGGCGGGCACCAGAACTTCGGTGCTGACTTTGGCGACCTGCTTGCTGATGAGCTGGTTGGCGTCGGTGGCATATTTTTTCAGTTCGACGTTCAGGTCGTCGGAGGCTTTTTTCTGCTGCGCCTTGGGCACGTTGGCTTCGAGCTTGGGCGCCCAGTTGGCGATCAGTTCCTGCGTGCTGCTGCCAGCGAGCTGACCGACCAGCCTGTCCAGTTCCGGGCCTTGCTGCAGGGCGATAACTTTGGCGGCCCATTCCAGTTTTGGGTCAGCCGTCTGGGCGTGAAGAGCCGTGGTGCAGGCCAGGCCAGCCAAAGCTAGTGCGGTGATGAGTTTTTTCATGAATTGCTTTCAGAGTTGGAGGCGGGGGCGTCGGCGTTGTCGGGCGCGCCTGCCTCGGTGTCAAGGGTGTCGCTGCTGTCGAGTGTGGCGTCATTTTCGACGATTCTCTGCAGACCGCTCAGTTGAGAACCTTCATCCAGGCCGATCAGGGTTACGCCTTGCGTGGCGCGGCCCAGTTCGCGGATTTCGCTGACGCGGGTGCGCACCAGCACGCCCTTGTCGGTAATCAGCATGATTTCATCCTCGGCGCGCACCAGTGTGGCGGCGACGACTTTGCCGTTGCGCTCGCTTTGCTGGATGGCGATCATGCCCTTGGTGCCCCGGCCGTGGCGCGTGTGCTCGGTGATGGAGGTGCGTTTGCCGTAGCCGTTCTGGGTGGCGGTCAGCACACTTTGCGCTTCGTCTTCGGCGACCAGCATGGCAATCACGCTCTGGCCTTCGTCCAGATTCATGCCGCGCACGCCGCGTGCATTTCGGCCCATCGGGCGCACGTCGTTTTCGTCAAAGCGCACCGCCTTGCCGCCGTCGCTGAACAGCATCACGTCGTGCTTGCCATCGGTCAGTGCCGCGCCGATCAGGAAGTCGCCCTCGTCCAGATCGACGGCAATGATGCCGGCCTTGCGCGGGTTGCTGAAATCGGTCAGCGGCGTTTTCTTGACCGTGCCCATTGACGTGGCCATGAAGACGTATTGATCCGCCGGGAAGCTGCGTTTTTCGCCGGTCAGCGCCAGCACGACGGTGATTTTTTCGCCTTCCTGCAGCGGGAACATATTGACAATCGGGCGCCCGCGAGAGCCGCGTGAGCCGGTCGGCACTTCCCAGACCTTGAGCCAGTAGAGTCGGCCCCGATCCGAAAAACACAGGATGTAGTCGTGCGTGTTGGCGATAAACAGCTGATCAACCCAGTCATCGGCCTTGGTGGCCGTCGCCTGCTTGCCGCGTCCGCCGCGCTTTTGCGCCCGGTATTCGGACAGCGGCTGGCTCTTGATGTACCCGGTGTGCGAGAGCGTGACCACCATGTCGGTGGGCGTGATCAGGTCTTCGGTGCTCAGGTCAAACGAGCTGTGCTCAATGTGGCTGCGCCGCGCGCCCAGCTTGGTCTGGCCGAATTCCTGTTTGATCGCGGCCAGTTCGTCGCCGATGATGACCGATACGCGCTCCGGGCGCGCCAGGATGTCGAGAAAGTCGTCAATCTCGGCCATCACCGCTTTGTATTCAGCGACGATTTTGTCCTGCTCCAGACCGGTCAGGCGCTGCAGGCGCATTTGCAGGATTTCCTGCGACTGGGTTTCTGCCAGGCGATACAGGCCGTCGTGGCCCATGCCGAATTCTTTTTCCAGCGCTTCGGGGCGGTAGTCGTCGGCATTGACCACGCCGCCGTCGGCACGGCTGCGCGTCAGCATCTCGCGCACCAATTGGCTGTCCCAGGCCTGCTGCATCAGCTCGGCTCTGGCGACCGGCGGCGTCGGCGCGTTGCGGATGATGGCGATGAACTTGTCAATATTGGCCAGCGCGACAGCCAGGCCTTCGAGCACATGGCCGCGTTCCCGTGCCTTGCGCAAATTGAACACGGTGCGGCGCGTGACCACTTCGCGGCGGTGCGATAGAAATACCTGAACCAGGTCTTTCAGGTTGCACAGCTTGGGCTGGCCGTTGATCAGCGCCACCATGTTGATGCCGAAGGTGTCCTGCAGCTGCGTCTGCTTGTACAGGTTGTTTAGCACCACTTCAGGCACTTCGCCGCGCTTCAGGTCGATGACCAGGCGCATGCCGGATTTGTCGCTCTCGTCCTGAATGTGGCTGATGCCTTCGATTTTTTTCTCATGGACCAGCTCGGCCATGCGCTCCTGCAGCGTCTTTTTATTCACCTGATAAGGCAACTCATCAACGATGATGGACTGGCGCTGGCCCTTGTCGATGTCCTCAAAATGGCATTTGGCGCGCATCACGACGCGGCCGCGCCCGGTGCGGTAGCCGTCCTTGACGCCGTTGATGCCGTAAATAATGCCGCCGGTGGGGAAGTCTGGCGCCGGAATGATTTCCATCAACTCGTCGATGGACGCTTCGGGGTTTTTCAGCAGATGCAGGCAGGCATCGACGGTTTCATTGAGGTTGTGCGGCGGAATGTTGGTCGCCATGCCGACGGCAATGCCGCTGGAGCCGTTGACCAGCAGGTTGGGCAGGCGCGTTGGCATGACCAGCGGCTCTTGCTCGCTGCCGTCGTAGTTGGGGCCGAAATCGACGGTTTCCTTGTCCAGATCAGCCAGCAGCTCGTGGGCGATTTTGGACAGGCGGATTTCGGTGTAGCGCATGGCCGCCGCGTTGTCGCCATCGACGGAGCCGAAGTTGCCCTGGCCATCGACCAGCATGTGGCGCAGCGAAAAGTCTTGCGCCATGCGCACAATGGTGTCGTAAACAGCGGTGTCGCCGTGCGGATGGTATTTACCAATCACATCGCCGACGATACGCGCCGATTTTTTGAACGGGCGGTTCCAGTCGTTGTTCAGTTCGTGCATGGCAAACAGCACGCGCCTGTGGACTGGTTTGAGGCCATCCCGAGCATCCGGCAGCGCACGCCCGACGATGACGCTCATGGCGTAATCGAGGTAGCTCCTGCGCATTTCCTCTTCAAGACTGATGGGCAGGGTTTCTTTGGCGAACTGGGTCATGAAGGGCCTGAAGGAGAGTAGCTCAAGATTTTTCTTGAGAAAGGGAGCGATTTTAAGGCTTGTTTCAAGAGCTTGATTTGTGGCTGACCTGCAACATATTTTAAAGAAACTTGGCTCTGCGCCAGCTGAAGCGGCTGGCTAGCTTGATAGCCAAGGTGGGTGTGGCACAATGAATGTAACGCCTTGGGTGATGGTCACTGGGGGCGTGTAAATTTTAATAATCGCAGCAAGTCTGCGGCCTTTCTCTAGAGGAGAATCATGAAGAAACTCAACAAAGTGGCAATGTTGTTTGCTTCCGCAGCGCTTGTTACCGCCGCTGGTGCGCAAACCGTGGACAACTGGAAAAGTGGCAACGGCGAACTGAACTGGAAAAACGGCGCTGGTGATCTGTGCTGGCGCGGTGCCAACTGGACGCCTGCAACGGCAGCCAAGGGTTGCGACGGTGAAATCGTTGCTCCTCCTCCAGTGCCTGTGGTTGTCGCGCCTCCTGTGGTGGTCAAGCCAGTGGCTCCCGTGGTTGCTCCTGTGGTTGCTCCTGCACCCATGAAAATCACCTACGCTTCTGACTCCTTCTTTGACTCCGGCAAGTCCGTGGTCAAGCCAGCAGGCAAAGCCAAGCTGGACGAACTGGTGACCAAGGTCAAGGGCATCAACCTGGATACGATCATCGTTGTGGGTCACACCGACTCCGTCGGCAGCGATGCTTCCAACCAGAAGCTGTCGATCCGCCGTGCAGAAGCCGTCAAGGCTTATCTGGTGACCAAGGGCATCGAGAAAAACCGCGTGTACACCGAAGGCAAGGGCGAAAAAGTGCCTGTGGCTGACAACAAGACTTCCGAAGGCCGCGCTAAAAACCGCCGCGTCGAAATCGAAGTGGTTGGCAAAAGCACCAAGTAATTCCTTTTAGGATTACCTGAAAACCGCGCTGTGGCGCGGTTTTTTTACGTCTCAAGGATAATCGCCCCATGTCTATAACTGATAACTTCGACCCGGCCGAACTGGCAAAATTCTCCGATCTGGCCCATCGCTGGTGGGACAAGGACAGCGAATTTCGCCCGCTACACGAGATCAATCCGCTTCGGCTCGACTGGATCAACGGTTTGACGGCCCTCAAAGGCCAGCGCGTGCTGGACGTGGGATGCGGCGGCGGCATTCTGGCCGATTCGATGGCGCGCAAGGGCGCTCATGTGCTGGGTATTGATCTGGCCACCAAGGCCCTGCGTGTAGCCCAGCTCCATGCGCTCGAAGCTCAAACCGATGGCGTGCAGTACCGCGAAATCAGCGCCGAAGCCCTCGCCGCCGAGCAGCCCGGCAGTTTTGACGTGGTCACCTGCATGGAAATGCTCGAACACGTGCCCGATCCGTCGTCCGTGGTTAAAGCCTGCGCTGCGCTGGTCAAACCCGGTGGCTACGTCTTTTTTTCCACAATCAACCGCAGCGCCAAGGCCTTTTTGCTCGCCATCGTCGGCGCTGAATACGTGCTCAACATGCTGCCCCGTGGTACGCACGAATACGCCAAGCTGATCAAACCCAGCGAGCTGGCCCGCTACTGCCGCGCCGCCGAACTCGACCTGCGGCAATCCAAAGGTATGGAATACAACCCGCTCACGCGCCACTACTGGCTTAGCGCCGACACCAGCGTGAACTACCTCATCGCGACCCGCAAAGCCTGAGCGGCCCGCCTTTTTACCTCGACCCTGGGTTTTTCATGCTCCAGAATATTGATGCCGTGCTGTTCGACCTCGACGGCACCCTGATTGACAGCGCGCCCGACCTCGGCGCCGCCGCCGACAAAATGCGCACCGACCGAGGGCTGGCGTCGCTGCCCCAGGCGCTGTACCGCCCGATGGCGGGCGCGGGCGCGCGCGGCATGATCGCTGTCGCGTTTGGTTTCGGCCCCGAAAATGCCCAGTTTGAAGCGCTGCGCGAAGAGTTTTTTGCCAATTACGAAGCGCGGCTGGTGGCGCAAACCTATGTGTTCGACGGCGTGGCCGAACTGATCGAGCGCATTGGCCAGAGCGGCCTGAAATGGGGCGTGGTCACCAACAAATCGGCCCGTTTTACCGTGCCGCTCACGCGGGCGATGCCGCTGTTTTGCACAGCGCAGACCATCATCAGCGGCGACACCACGCCGCACGCCAAGCCGCACCCCGCGCCCCTGCTTGAAGCGGCGCGCCAGCTTGGACTGGCGCCGCAGCGTTGCCTCTACGTCGGCGACGACGAGCGCGACATCGTCGCAGGCCGCGCTGCAGGCATGCCGACCGTGGCGGCGGCCTACGGTTATTTGGGCTCGATGACCGATACGGCACACTGGAACGCCGACTTTACGATTTCCACGCCCGGCGGCCTGTTGAATCTGCTGAAAATGGCTTAAACTAGTCAGCTTGGGGCTGCATTGGTTTCGACGTGGGTTCGGACGCGGTGTGGTGCATGTCGAGCTGGGTGTGCTCGTAAAACTGATTCAAACAAACTAACTGCAAACGACGAACGTTTCGCACTCGCTGCTTAATTGCACGT
>CAIYKK010000744.1 GCA_903926695.1 uncultured Burkholderiales bacterium | reverse complement strand
GCCAGCAAGCCCGTCGCCATGATTCCGAACTGCGCCGCCACGCGCCACGCGCATTTCGTGATGGACGGCAGCGGACCCGTCTATCTGACGCCGCCGTCGCTGGACACCTGGCCCGATGTCAACTGGACGCCTGACTACGTCAAGAGCAAGAAGGTCGATCTCAACACGCTGACCAAGGAAGAAGTCGCCAGCTGGACGCCCGGCCAGACCTTGCTGCTCAACGGCAAGATGCTGACCGGCCGCGACGCGGCGCACAAGCGCATTGCCGACATGCTGCTCAAGGGCGAAAAACTGCCGGTTGATTTCACCAACCGGGTGATTTATTACGTCGGCCCGGTCGATCCGGTCAAGGGCGAAGCGGTCGGCCCGGCTGGTCCGACGACGGCCACGCGCATGGACGGCTTCACGGAAATGATGCTGGCGCAAACCGGCCTGATCTCGATGGTCGGCAAGGCCGAGCGCGGCCCAGAAGGCATCGAAGCCATCAAAAAGCACCAGAGCGCCTACCTGATGGCCGTCGGCGGCGCCGCCTACCTGGTCAGCAAGGCCATCAAAACCGCCAAAGTCGTCGGCTTTGCCGACTTGGGCATGGAAGCGATTTACGAGTTTGACGTAGTCGATATGCCGGTGACTGTGGCGGTTGATTCGGGCGGCACCAGCGCCCACATCACCGGCCCCGCCGAATGGAAGAAAAAGATTGCCACTGGCGAGTTCAAGAGCATTCCCGTCACCGCCGCTTAAGCAGCGCCGCAACACCTGCGCGGGAAACCTGAACCCTTGAGCGGCCAGCCTATTGGGGTGTTTGACAGCGGCATCGGCGGCCTGAGCGTTTTAAAAGCGCTGCGGGCCGCGATGCCGCACGAAGACTTCATTTATATCGCCGACAGCGGCCATGCGCCCTACGGCGAGCGCGACGAGGCGCATGTGCTGGCGCGCTCCCGCGCTATCGTGCAGCATCTGGTGCGCCACAACGTCAAAGCGCTGGTGATTGCCTGCAACACGGCCACCGCCGCCGCTATTCACTTGCTGCGGGACGAACATCCGACGCTGGCGCTTGTCGGCGTCGAACCCGCTTTAAAACCCGCCGTGGCCCTGAGTCAGACCGGGCGCATCGGCGTGATGGCCACGCGCAGCACGCTGGCCAGCGCCAAGTTTCAGGCGCTGCTGGCCGCGCAGTCGGGCGGCGCGAAGGATGTGCGCTTTATCGTCCAGCCCTGCGACGGCTTGGCCCACGCGATTGAAACCAGCGCCGACAGCGGCGATATGGCCCGCGTAGCCGCGCTGTGCGCGCAGCACACTGGTGCGATGGGTCAATTTGGCATGCAAGCCGGGCAGATCGACACGCTGGTTCTTGGGTGTACGCACTACCCGTTTGCCAGCGAACACTTGCGCGCCTTGGTTGGCCCGCAAGTGCATCTGATTGACAACGGCCAAGCCATCGCCCGCCAGACCCAGCGGCTGCTGCGGCCGTCGCTTGAATGCGGCTTGAACGGGTCAGTGGGCGCCGGTCAGGTCAGGCTGTTCACCACCGGCCAGCCGCCCACACTGCAGGCGGCGGCGCTGCGCTGGCTGGAGTTGGCGGCGGGGGTTGGGGTGTTGGGGGCTGATAACAGTTGTTCGATATATAGAGAAACGTAGCCAAACGCGCTAAAGTTCACTCATGAGACTCAGCGTTTGGGCCGAACTGCAAGGCATCAGTTATAAAACCGCATGGCGCATGTGGAAGGCCAAGACTTTGCCTGTGCCCGCCTATCAACTTGCAACGGGTACTGTGGTGGTGGAGGCGCAACCCAAATTCAATGGAGTTGCACTCTACGCTCGTGTATCGAGCAATGACCAAAAGGCTGATCTGGATCGTCAGTTATCCCGGCTGACCGAATACGCCATTTCTAACAAGATGGTGATCATTGATGCCGTTAAGGAAGTGGGTTCTGGCCTTGATGGGCAGCGCAAAGGCATGATGCGTCTGTTGGGCAATGCACAGGTGCAAACCATCCTGGTCGAACATCGTGATCGACTGATGCGTTTTGGTTTTGAATATGTTGAATCTGCGCTGGCGGCTCAGGGTCGAAAAATTGTTGTGATGCAAGCTGAAGAAGTGAACCGGCAGCAACCCGGCGGGCATCATGTCGGGCTATGCCCTCAACGGCACGGCGCTGGCCACCTATGCGAACGCATCCTTTATCGGACCGGCCACCGCCGGAGCGATGGTGGACGCGAAGTTCCAGCCGTTCCTGAACAACCTGTGGACCTACTCGGCGGCCAACCCCAGCAATGGCTACTATGACAACGAGCTGCAGTTGCTGAGTCTGGTCGTCGCTTCGGGCAACTGGTGGAACCCTTAAGGTTCAAGCGCCGCGCTGACTGACATCGGCGCACCAACAAAAAAAGGGCTGTTCCCGAGGCGGGCCAAGGTGGTGAATCGCCACGGCGGCGGCGCGGCGCTGCTCGACGAGCCGGAAACCATTTTTGCCATCGTCAGCGCCGTGCGCCGTGCCGTGCCCGTACACATGCCGGTGTCGGCCAAGATGCGGCTGGGTTTTAACGACGACTCGCGGGCTGAAGAATGTGCGCAGGCCATCGCCGACGGCGGCGCGGACGAGCTGGTTGTGCATGCGCGAACAAAAGCGCAGGCGTATCGCCCGCCCGCGTATTGGGAGCGCATCGCCGACATCCGCGCCGCCCTGAATATCCCCGTGGTGGCCAACGGCGAAATCTGGACGCTGGACGACGCCCGCCGCTGCCGTCAGGCCTCGGGCTGCGAGATGCTGATGCTGGGGCGCGGCATCGTCACCGACCCCGGTTTGGGGCTGGCGATCAAGGTGGGTGACTTGAGCGGTGGCATCACCTGGGCCGAGCTGCTGCCGCTGCTGGCCGAGTTTTGGCGCATCGTCTGCGCCCGGCTGGAGCGCCGCTCGCAGGCGGGCCGCTTCAAGCAGTGGCTGAACTTTTTGCGCCGCCGGTTTCCCGAGGCCGAAGTCGCCTATCAGCAACTCAAGACGGTGAACGACCCGGCGCTGATTGAGGCGTGGCTGGCGGGGCAGTCAACTGGACGTTGAGTTTGGTGCATCATTTCAAAAACGTGTCAAAACAACGTTAAATCGCTTTGCGTTTGAGCCATTTTTTTAGCTGCTTGATCAATGGACGGTTGAAATGATGCGGCGCGTGCAACTACCATTTGTCGAAGGCGCTGGAGTTCCGCTGCTCCGCCGCTCAAGGCGGTTTCTAGGCTAACTTTTCGAGCACCAAATTTTGCTCGAACTATGTTTTTATCGGATTCTGGTACAGCGATTGATGAATTGAAAACGAACTTGCGTTCACAACTTGCTTTCCAATCTGTCAGGGCTCTTGTCAGGCTATCGCCAAAGCCTCTGATTTGAAGTATGCGGTTTTTACTTATATCGGCTGCAGTTTCAATCCCGAATGAGCGAAGAGTTGATTTTCTTGTAGGGCCGACGCCTGGAATATCTGAAGAGTCAATAAAAAATCGTTCAAGAAATTTTTTCTTTTGACGATCTTGGGCTGTCGAGTAGAGCTTGTCCAATTCTTTTTTCTCTAAGAATGAAAGTTCCTGATACTCATTCCGAAGTGTTTTGAGTCCCTCCCGCTTGGCGTTAAACTGTTCTGGCCCGGTTTCTTTTTTTGCATTTTCTATAAGTGCATTGAATTGGCGCAGTGCCTCGTCATTACGTCCTTTTCGGTTTCGTCGCTCTTGTTCTCGCTCTGATGAGCCTGTAGATCCGGCCATGACCCAAAAAATCCACGTAGCAATCAGCACAACAAACCACATTTTGGGGAATAGAGAAAAACCTGCGATTGCAAATAAGATTATGAAAAATCTATATGCGGAACTACTTCCTTTATTTGTAACGGAAGACGGAATTGGCGTAGGTATAACTGGAATCCCACTAATATTTGGTATGACTATAAAAGGTGGTACTGGAACTGCTTCAATCAATGCCCAGGTCTGCGTCAGAACAAATCCGGTTGAAGTGGATATATAGGTGGTTCCAAGAAAGTAAATGACTCCTTGTTGTTCTAGACTACACCAGGGACACTTGGATAGGTGGTCTGGATAGGCATGCATTTGAGAAGTGCTGCACGTCTTTAAATGGCCAAGCATGCCATGAAGAGCCTGCTTCCACTGTCTCGCGGTTGGCCTCCCTTCTGTTACGCCCTTCTCGGTGAAGGCTCGTTCAAACATAGCCTCTATGGAAGCGGGAACAAGTGAAATTGGTATCGAGCGAGGAGGAGGTGTAATACCCCTAGATTGGGCATCCTTGGCATAGGCATAACGAAACCTTTTGATGTCATTCTCCAGTGCTTCTCCAACACCAGATTGAAGAGGAACTCCCGAATAAGGATGTCGGCCTCCAAACAGGATGTGAAACACGAGTAAAGCCAATCCAAAATTATCGTGATTTGCAGTACGAGTAAAACTTTCAAATGATGACAAACCTTGCAGTTCTGGCGGTGTGAAGTGTGCAACGCCAACTTCGCAAAGATGAAGAGTACCTCGTGCATTGACTTGAATTGAATCACTGTCGATGATGACAACCTTGCTGTCAGCTCCAACCATCACATTGCCTTGATTTACATCTCCCAAAACATGGCCGTGCGCGTGTAATGCCTCAATGGCTGCTGCAGTATTTCGTGCTACATAGAGCAAGAAACGCCAAGTGGCTTTAGGGTGATCTTGACGCCTGTGTGCAGGGCTGTATACCTTGTGAATAGGATCGCACCCTGTGACCTTGGACATCAAAAATCCAACGACCGGGCCATTTTGTGATGAGTGGAGGGTATCTTGCGGCCATGTCATGTATTCCAAAAGTTGTTGATCAACCGTGCTGGCCATGAACGTGAGTTTGGCTTGTTTTTTGATGTCAGGCTGATGGTGATAAATTTTCGCCACTTGACCTTGTGGCGCAGCAACCTCAAATACAGAACCTTCTCCACCCTTGCCGAGTTCGCGCCCAACTTTAATGGAGATACCCTTGGAAGTAACGAGTGTCTTGATCATTCGACGTTTATTCCACGATAACAGCCAGCGCCAAGGTTTTATCGTCGTCAGTTCGCTCGTTTACTGCAGAACTTCTCAAAAAGCGGACCAAGGCGCTATTTAACTGGTCTTCTTGTTCAGGTTTTGCTGTAGTGAGGACTTTAAAGAATGGATCAAAAAATGGTTCATGGGCCGTGTTTTCTGCCATATTCAAAGCTAAGCGCTGAAGACCATCGCTGAATGCTGCAACTCGCGATGCAATAGTCGGATAGGTTTTAGTAACCATCAAATTTACTGCATTTTCATCGGTCACGAAATTTGTCATGTTGGCATACTCACCAGACATAGGGGTAATGGGAACCTCCAGGCCATTTCCAATATCAATGACTATTCCACCGTCACCGATTTGAATAAGCAGTGTGCCTAATGTGAACGACAAAACTCCTAGAAACGTGCAGGCAAAATCTCTAGCTTTAAGTCCCTCGGACTCGGCTACTGCATAAATTTTTTCTCGAACTTTAAGGATGCATTCTGTGGCAAGCGCATCACTGAGTCCGAATTCATGCAGCTTCAACTTTTCGTCAATGAAAGCAGCTGCTGCCTGTATTGCTAACTCAGCACCATCCCCGCCACGTGCAGCGCTCCCGGCACCGTCGGCAACAAAAATGGAGAGAAAAGGAAGGTCTCCAGCAGTCAGTCCGACTTGAGCCCAGCAACTGTCTTCGCACGAGCCTGCATTTGCAACATGCGAAGTGCCAATTTCTGAGGCGCTAACGACTCGCCAGTTCACACAGATGTCCAGCCTTTTGGCGAATCCAAAGGTACTTCAGTTCCTGGCGTGGAGCGAGAGACTGATCGTAATGAACTGGAAAGCCAGCTAAACAGTTCTCTGAATTTCAAGCCTTCAAGCGATAACGGCTCGCGGGCGCTGCTGATTTTTTTAAGAACATCCATGTTTGCTCCCTTAACCCCAATAGCAAAGAATGCAAATTGCTTTGAGGTTTCTCCTTCACGAACTGCTGTAGCAGCAGCTTGCCAAGAGTCAGTCGGGCCGCCATCCGTGATTAGAAAAATCCAAGGACGATAGTAAGAAATACCATTTGTCCGGTAATCGTTTTTACGGTCTCGAACCAAATCCAGAGCCTGCATAATCGCGCTCCCCATAGGAGTGTCTCCCTGTGGAATCAGTGTTGGTGGATAAAAAGAAGATGCATTTGTAAATGGCATCTCGATTTTTGTTGGACCAAAAGTAACAATAGCAATTTCGACGCGTTGCATAGCCAATGAGTCAGCGGCAAGTTCGTCTTTGAATACTGTCAGACCGGCGTTGAGTTCGGCTAATGGTTGGCCGCTCATTGACCCTGACACATCAAGCAACAAGACGCATGGGCAACGAGGCTCAGGATTACTTGCAAAATCGTTTGTTTCAAATGAAATTTGATCGCTCATTTTTCTCTCCCTATGTTGTCAAAATTAAAAAGTGTATCAGAGCAGATCACCGATTGCTTTTTGCTCGGTGGATTGAAAACTGCATTTTGAACCCGAAAACCCTCAGCGCATCGCCACCTCATTCCAGCCTCCCGGCTGATTGACGCCCCAGCCGTCTTCCCCTAAAAAGAACCAGCTCATCCGTAGCCCGCGCCGCCCCGGCACCGGGCCGCGCCACGGGCACATTCCTGGGGAGGAAGCACATGCAGCGACGCGAATTTTCTCAAGCGCTGGCGGCGCTGGCTGCGCTGGGCCTGCAGCGGGCCGCGCTGGCGGCGGGGCAGGGCACCAAGGCCGCGCCCGTCATCATGGGCACCAACCTGTCGGGCATGGAGTGGACCAAGCCGGGGTTGCGCTATGGCCTGAGTTCCGCGCCCAACCTGCATTTCACCGTGCCGCGCCGGGCCGATGTGGCTTATCTGGCGAGTTGCGGTTTTACCCAGAACCGCCTGCCGATTCAGTGGGAACTGCTCCAGCCCATGCTGCCCGACACGCAGGCCAACACCACGGCCCGAGCGCTCATCGGCGAGCCGGGGCGCTTTCATGCCGTTTATGCCTCGTTCATCACCGGCGTGCTCGACGCACATGCGGCGGCGGGCATTCGCTGCATCATTGACCTGCACAACTATGCGCGCTACCAGGATTTCCGCTACCAGCCCGACGGCTCGGTGATTGGCTTGACCGCGCCGCCGCAAGCCGCGCTGCGGCCCTACACCACGGATAACCAGCAGGTGTATGTGCGGATTTTCGGACTGGCACCGGGGGCCAGCCTCACGCCCGCGCATTTTGTCGATTTCTGGCGTCGCGCCGCCGCGCAGTGGAAAGGCCACCCCGGCCTGGGCGGCTACGGCCTGATGAACGAGCCGCACGACCTGCCCGAGCCGGGCGGCGTCACCGAAAGCGCCAACGCCCGCGAAGATCTGACGATTTTGCCGGTCTTCATGCAGGCCGCCATTGACGCCATCCGCACGATTGATCAACGCACGCCGATTTACGTCGCGGGCAACGAGTGGGGCGGGGCGGGCAACGTCGGCACCAAAAATCCGGCCTATCCGCTCTCGGGCAGCGGGCTGGTGTACGAAGTCCACACTTATCTCGACAGGCGCAGCACCGGCGCAGCCTTCGATTGGGATACCGAGGCCGCGCCCAAACCTGCGGGCAGCCGACGCGCCCGCCCGGCTATCACGACGGAAACCGGCCGCGAGCGCGTCAAAATTGCCGTGGATTGGGCCAAAGCCAGCAAAGTCAAGCTGGCGCTGGGCGAAATCGGCATGCCGATTGACGATCCGCGCTGGGCGCAGAGCTTTCGCAGTGCGGTCGATCTGATGCTGCAAAACGGCTTTGAAGTCTATAGCTGGATGGGCGGCAACCACTGGCCGATTCGCAATTACGCGATCAACCATGTGCCCGGCTGGCACCAGAACCGCACGCTGGAGCCGCTGGTGTCGGGCGTGATGAAAGCCTCGGCGGGCCTGGCGCAGGCCGCGCTGTTTGACGATGGCCCCGGCTACGCGCTGGCGGGCGTGCCGGTTGTCATCACCGTCTATGCGCGGGGAAATCTGGCCAAACCCGTGCGGCTGACAGTGCAGGTTCAGGGCGGCGGCAAGCTCAGCAAGACAGAATTGACCATTCCCGCCGGGCCGAACGGCCAGGACACTTATATATACACGCCCGCCGCCGACGAGGTCGCCCGCCTGCGCTACCGCAGTGACGGCCAGCTCGCGGGTCAGGTGCCGCCGCCGCGCACCGTCTATTCGCTGGCCGACCCGGTGGCGCATGCGGCGGGCCATTTAAACGATGCAGCGATGGCCATCGTCGCCAAATACAGCGCCTGCCACTGGAACATGGCCGACGCTTACACCGACTACGTGCTGGGCGCACCCGCCGCAGACGCTCAAGTCGTGCGGGCGGTGGCCGATTCCGGCTACGGCTCCAGCCCCGGCAATGCGATGGAAATGCTCAACTGGATCAACACCGACAGCCCGGCGATGGGCACGATGGCGCTGCCCGTGACGCGCACGGTCAAGGGCCGCAAAAGCGCGTGGTTCCGGGGCGGCGACACGTTCGGGCTGTGGTGCAAAAAGACTGTTCCCGAACCCGGTACCCAGCCGCACCCGAAAAACCGCGCGCCCTACAACCTCGAAGACGCGCATTTTGTGCTCGCCGCCGTCCGACTGGAGGCCAAAGACAGCACCGGCCTCGTCTTTCAAGCGTCCAGAGCGGAGGAGTCGCAGGTCACCGAGCTGGCTTTGCGCCACAACCAGCCGGTGGTCCGCTGGAAAGACGCCAAAGGCCAGACCGTCGAGCTGGTCAGCTCCGACAAGCTGGCGCTGAACACGCCAGCGGTGCTGACGCTCACTTCGGCGCCACAGGCGCAGGCGCTGCGCGTCAATTCGGCGGTGGCGGCGCGCAGCCGGGCGGTGTTTGCGCCCAGCGTGTACAGCCAGATGCTGATCGGTTGGGGTTACGCCAATTACTACCCGCAAAACAGCTTTACCGGCCATGTTTATGCGCTCATCACCGGAAAAGGCGCGCCCACAGCGGCGGAACTGGCGGTGCTGGAGCGCTATCTGGGCGTCATTTGCGGGCGTTCAGGTGGGTAGTTACCCCTGAAAAGTAACAAAAACTGTAGTTGTTTCAACACAAATCGGCCTCAAAAGCCCGACATTACATTTCGCAGCGATTTTTTGGTTGCGTTTGCCGCCAGCTTTAAGGTCGGGCTTTGTCGATGAGCTTGGACCGCCTCCTTTGCGCCTTTGCGCTGCCAAGCGAGGGCCGCACCTCTTCTTTTCTGATAGCGCTTATTGTCCAACTGGCCTGTCTCTCTGGATGACAGGCGTGTCAGCGCCTTCCTACAAAGCTGTCATCTTTTGGCCCGACGGATGCGCCGCCAAGAGGATTTTTATCCACCCGAATCACCGAAAAAAGCTGGTTTTTCCAGAAGCCGGCTTGTGCCAGATCGCTAAAAATGTAAGGAAATACAAGCCAAATCATGTAAGTGGGCGCTAACGGCGTAACGCATAACATCGCCACTTCGCTGAGCTTGATCCTGTTTTTTCACCACCTCACCAGTCTGTGCTGCGCAATTTGCCGAGTGTTTGCACCGTCAGTGTTATGAGGTAGTGAACGCTTCATGAGAAGAAAAAGGAGCAGCTCGTTTCCTGTTCGTTACGCCTAACGAATCATTTTTACCTTGTGGCAAAAACTCATGGAATTGACATTGAAAAATCCTCTGAATCGAATCAAACTTCCTAGCCTTGTCGCCGTCGCTTCGGCCGTCATGTGCCTGACAACGGCCTACACCGATATCAATCTGGCCTCGGCGTGGGGAACGCATAACCGGTGGCACCCCACTTCTGTGCCGTCGCCAGTGACTGCGCCGCCGCCCGTCGTCACCCCGCCGGTGGTCGCGCCGCCACCTGTGGCGCCCCCTCCGGCGGTCACGCCACCGGCCCCGGCCCCGAGCGCTGGCATCCTGTACCCGTTCGGCTCGCACAAGACGCCTTATGTGGCGGGCATCAAGCCTTCGGTGGTGAGTCAGGCCACGCAGGATGCGCACATCCGCGCCCGCTATGACAAGTGGAAGTCCGGCGTGAGCGCCACCTGCGGCGGCAATGTGGTCAAGTTTTCCAACGCCAGCTATGCCACCGTGTCTGAAGGCATGGGCTACGGCATGATGATTTCAGTGCTGATGGCGGGCTACGACGCCCAGGCACGCCCCTTGTTTGATGGGCTGCTGAAAGTGGTGCGCTCGCACCCGGCTTACAACACCGACCCGGCGCTGATGGACTGGCGCATCAATGCCGACTGCTCCAGCGGCGGCGATGGCTGGAATGCGATGGACGGCGATCTGGACATTGCCATGGCGCTGTTGATGGCTGACAAACAATGGGGCTCTGGCGGCGCGGTCAATTACAAGGCCGAAGCCATCAAAACCATCAACGCCATGAAGGCCAAAAACATGCAGCCCGATGGCCGGACCAAAGGCCTGCCCAACGCGGAGAACAACCGCACGTCAGACTACATGATCGGCCACTTCAAGGCGTTCAAGCGGGCCACGGGCGACGTGTTTTGGGATGCCGCATCGGACAAGGCGTTTTACCTGCTCAACACGATCCAGGCCAACTACGCGCCTTCGACCGGGCTGATTCCCGACTTCATCATCAACACTGGCAGCAAACCGGCCCCGTCCACCGGCTACATCGGCGACGGCAACGACAAGGAAGGTTACTACTGGTGGAATGCCTGCCGCCTGCCATGGCGCCTGGCGACCGATTACGTCACCTCCGGCGATGCCCGCAGCAAGACCGTGCTGACCAAGCTGATGAGCTTCTTTGACAGCTCGACCGGCAGCAACCCGGCGGGCATCATGTCGGGCTATGCCCTCAACGGCACGGCGCTGGCCACCTATGCGAACGCATCCTTTATCGGACCCGCCACCGCCGGAGCGATGGTGGACGCGAAGTTCCAGCCGTTCCTGAACAACCTGTGGACCTACTCGGCGGCCAACCCCAGCACTGGTTACTATGACAACGAGCTGCAGTTGCTGAGTCTGGTCGTGGCTTCGGGCAACTGGTGGAACCCTTAAGGTTCACGCGCCGCGCTGACTGACATCGGCGCACCCATAAAAAAAGGGCTGTTCCCGAGGCGGGGCAGCCCTTTTTTGCGTGTGGTGGCGTCAGCGCTTTTGCGCCTTTTGAGGCTTGGCGTCCTCTTCATCATTGAGCGGCTCTGTGTCCTGAAACTCTGGCAGATCGTTCCACTTTGCCTTTTTGCTGATTTCCTGGTCGCGGGCGGCAAACATGCGCTCCAGATTCGCCTGCTCCGCCTGGCTCAGCTTGGCTCGGGCGGGAACGAGCGCGGCGGGAGCTGCCGGGACGGCAGGCGCGTCTTGCGCAGGGGCGGTTGCAGCTGCTGCGGGGGCGGCTGCTACGGTGGGGGTGGCAGCTGCAGCTGCTGCGGCGGCGGGAACGGGCGCTACAGGCTCGGCGGGCGCCGTCCAGAAGGGTTTTTCGGGCAGCGTGGCGCAAGGGCAGCTTTTGGTCATTTCCAGCTTCCACAAAATACCGTGCAGCCATTCGTGGCACTTGGGCTCGTACTGCCGGATATCGGCCAGCAGCTTGTTCTGAAAAGCCTGGGCATGGTTGATTAGCCGCTCATCCCAGTGCCTGGCAACCAGGTGCAGATACATGCCCAAGCCTTGCTTTTTTCCAGGCACCACCAGAGTCTGCAACTCAACCCACTGAACCGGGATGCCGTGCTTGCGCAGCAGCGCGTGCAGCAGCATCTGCACCAGCTGCTCCCGCTTGGCGTGGTCCGATTCGTCCTGAACGCTGATCGGGTTGTCGTGGTGGTGGTGGGGGTCGTTGGTGTGAAGTGATTTGCCAAACAGCTTGTTGAAAAAATCATTCATTTTTTTATAGTGACTTTCGCGAAAAAACTCATGCGTGAGCGCCGGGAGTGACGGGCAAGTTTAAAACTTTAAGAAACGCATGTACGGGTTTGCATAGGGTTTTTGCATTTCTTTTTTCCGGTGGTCGGCTGCGTCTGGTGTTGACATCCTCCCCCGCCTGAAGGCGGGGGATTCCTACGGCGCTAGACATGAGTTGC
>CAIYKK010000743.1 GCA_903926695.1 uncultured Burkholderiales bacterium | reverse complement strand
CGTGATCCGGTCGCCTTCCCAAAATTCGTAGGTGAACTGCGCGATGTTCGCCTGCCAACTCAGCGTGCCAAACACAAAACGCCGCTGGGCCGCGCCGTAGTTTTTATCCAGCTCGCGCTGCGACGTGCCGGGCGGCACCAGCCCCGCCTGAACCACAAAACGCTCGTGCAGCTCGTAGCGCGGCGTGTCCACGTAATAGATGCGCGCGGGCCGGGCCTTGCGGTCGATGACAAACATCACATGCGCCAGCCGCATGGCCGTGCCCGCGTGGTGGACGCGGGCGAGCAGGTCAAACTCGGCCTGGCTGGTCAAGGCGGGCAGCGAGCCGGGCCGGTCAGTGCGCTGCATGGCCGCCACCGGACTGAAAGAGCGGGACTCGGATTGCTGCAAAAACTGCTGCGGCGCGTCGTTATACGACGGTTTGCGCAGCATCAGGGCATGAACGGGCAGCAGCGCGCAAATCATGCCAAGCAGCCACAGCGCGCCAAACGTGCGGGCGGGAAAGCGGAAAAGAGATGTCATGGCGCTCACTGTAGCGACCTCCGGGCGCAAAGGCTGTGAAACCAGCGTCTGCCGCCACCGAAGAACGCATGGCCCAACGCCGCCAGCCCCGCGCATCAAGCACCCGCCCGTGGCGCAACCGCTGCGCCGGACGGCGAAGGCCGGGCGCGTTGGGCGCTGGTGCGGGCTGGGGCTTAAACTCGCCGGTTCGGCGGCACACGCCTGACCGCTGCCAGTGCGCTGGCCTCTTGCTGCTTTTGCCGCAGTTTCTGCCCTTTACCTTCTGAGTTCATCTTTCATGCCATTTTCTTCACTCGGCTTTTCGCCCGCGCTGCTGCCTGCCTTTTCGCGGGCGGTTGCCGAAAAAGGCTATCTGCAGCCGACCGCCATCCAGACGCAGGCGATTCCCGCGATTTTGCAGGGCCGCGACGTGCTCGGCTCGGCCCAGACCGGCTCGGGCAAAACGGCGGCGTTTGCCCTGCCGCTGCTGCAGCAACTCGCCCAGGCACCCGCCACATCTCCGCGCCGCCTGCGCGGGCTGATCCTCGTGCCCACGCGCGAGCTGGCCGCGCAGGTCGGCGAAGAAATCGTCAGCCTGGCCAAATACCTGCCGCAGCGCGTCAAGGTGGCCGTGGCGTTTGGCGGCGTGTCCATCAACCCGCAAATGATGAATTTGCGCGGCGGCGCGGACATCATGGTCGCCACGCCGGGGCGGCTGCTGGACCTGATTGATCACAACGCCGTCAAGCTCGACGCCGTCAGCCTGCTGGTGCTGGACGAGGCCGACCGACTGCTCGATCTGGGCTTTGGCGAGGAACTGAACCGCCTGCTGGCGCTGCTGCCAGCGCGCCGCCAGAGCCTGTTTTTCTCGGCCACGTTTGCGCCCGCGATTGAAGCGCTGGCCGCCCGGCTACTCACCGACCCGTTGCGCGTTGAAGTGGCCTCTGAGCCGCAAAGCGCGCCCGCCATCGTCCAGCGGGTCATCGACGTTGATCCCAGCCGCCGCACGCAACTGCTGCGCCATCTGGTGCAAACCGAACAATGGAGCCGCGTGCTGGTGTTTGTGGCGACCAAACACGCCGCCGAAATCGTCGCCGACAAGCTGCGCAAGGCCGATATTCAGGCCGAGCCGTTTCATGGCGAATTGAGCCAGGGCAAGCGCACGCAGGTGCTGCACGATTTCAAGCTGGAAATTGTGCAGGTCGTCGTCGCCACCGACGTGGCGGCGCGCGGGCTGGACATTGCGCAATTGCCGGTGGTGGTGAATTACGACCTGCCGCGCTCAGTGACGGATTACACGCACCGCATTGGCCGCACCGGGCGCGCCGGGGAACGCGGCATGGCGGTGAGTTTTGTCAGTGCCGCGACGCAGGCGCACTGGCGCTTGATTGAAAAGCGCCAGGGTCTGAGCGTGACGCGGGAACAGGTGGAAGGTTTTGAGCCGGTGGAAGTGCTGCCGCCGAATCCGGCTGATCCGCTGTCCACCGGCGGTATCAAGGGCCAGCGCCCGAGCAAAAAAGACAAGCTGCGCGAAGCGGCTGGCCGTGCGCAAGGGAAATAAGCGGGCAGTCTGAGCCGCTTGCAGGGTGAATCAAAAGCGGCCTTTGTCTCGCCAGCTGCGCATGGCCGGTTTGCATCACCGCCCAAACTACCCGCAAGGGCAAAGAGTGAAAAGCGGGCTTATTCGAAATCGTCTTCAGCGTCAGCCGTTTCTTGCGCGTTGGCTGGGCGGGCGGCGCGGTGGCCGTGTTTGGTGACCACTTCGACGTAAAACTGCTCGGCACCTTCTTTAGCGGCGGTGTCAATCAGCCCCATGAGCGTAGCGAAGTGAACCACGGCGGCGGTGGCTTCGCTGTGGCCGAACTTGCAATCAAAATCCCAAAAGTCCACGCCGGTCGGTAGGGGGCGGCTGCGCTCGCGTTTGACGTATTTGCGAATATCGTGCTTGCTGGCGTCGAGCAGGCGGTCGCGGTTCTTGCCTTCGATGTTCAGGAGGTAGGTTTTTCTCACGGGATCTTTCAGTAGTGGGGTGTCAAAGCAAAATCACGCCCTTGCAGGCGTGATTTAAAAAGTGCCCGATTATCGGGGCTCAGATTCAGGCATTGGGGCTGGCGGGCAGCACCCGGTCAATCGCCTCGTGCAGATGCTGCAGGCCAAACGACACATCGGCAAAGTGGCCATTGACAAAAAAAGCCGGTGTCGAGCGCACGTTCAGCAGGCGCCCGCTGTGCAGGTGCTCCTGTACGCGCTGCAGATAGACCTGGTCGCGCATTTCATTCTGGTAGCGCGGCACATCCAGCCCGACCTGCACGGCGTAGGCCAGCAGATGTTTTTCTTTCAGATGCGGCTGATGGGTCAGCAGCAGGTCGTGCATGGGCCAGAATTTTCCCTGCGCGGCGGCGGCTTCTGCGGCTTCGGCGGCCATTTCGGCATACGGATGGACCTCGCGCAAGGGAAAGTGCCGGAACACAAAACGCAACTGCTCGCCAAAATGCGCCAGCATAATTTCCATCGCGCCATGCGCCTGCGCGCAGGACGGACATTCAAAGTCGCCGTATTCGATCAGCGTGACGGGCGCAAAAACCGACCCACGACTGTGGTCGGTGGCCTTGTCGGGAACCAGTAGCGGATTGAGCCTGGAACGGGTGTTCATGGGAAATCCCTTTCAGCGATGCAGCCATGCCAAACGGCGCCTTGAACGCGCCGCCAGCACAGTATGCGCCGCCTGCCCTACCCCGATCAAGGGTGGGGCCGCTTGGCCCTGAAAGGTCAGCCCGCCGTAGCGGCTGCAGCTGCAGCGGCGGCAGCCGCTTCGAGCAGCGCCTCGTCGAGCGCCTTGCACGAGGGCGCGCAGACGGCCTGGGACTTGCCCAGCACTTTGCGCGTGCCCATCAGGGAGCGGGCGCGGTGTTTGCCGCACATGAAGCACGACATGGTGGCCGCGCCAAACGACGTGGTGGCGGCAAAGGGAGAGCCGGACACCTTGGATTTGTAGCGCAGGCCGTCAGCGAGGACAGCGGTTTTGGCGTCAGCTCTTGCCATGGTTTAAATCTTCCTTGGGAATTGGATGGTTGAATGACCCACTGCCGGACTCCAGCCGCATCGCTTGGGCGAAAAGTGGATCGAGTGGCGTTCATAAACAGGATTGGGAGCCTTGCGCCCCCAAATACAAACGCTCTGGAGCCTATGCATGAGAGCTTTGCAGCCTGACAAAACACTTGGCTCTTTGTGGCAACTTGCAGTGCTGGGCTGTCGCAGGACGGAGACGCATTTTACCGCTAAAAACAATAAAAGTCACTATCTATGCGCGAAACGGCGCAGCTGGTCTTGAAGCGCAGGTTTTATTTTCGGATTAAATCATTTGCGGGTGTAAATCTGGTCGAACGACGCGCCGTCGGCAAAGTGGTCCTTGTCCGCCTGGGTCCAGCCGCCAAAAGCCTGGTCAATCGTGAACAGCGTCAGCTTGGGGAACTGGGCGGCGTATTTGGCCTTGGCCTTTTCGCCGATGGGGCGGTAGTAATTGCGCCCGGCAATGTCCTGACCTTCGTCGGAATACAGGTAGTCCAGATAAGCGGTGGCGACGGCGCGGGTGCCTTTTTTGTCCACGTTTTTATCGACTACGGTCACCGTCGGCTCGGCCAGAATGCTGACGGACGGCGCGACGATCTGGAACTTGTCAGCGCCGAACTCCTTGAGCGCCAGGAAAGCTTCGTTTTCCCAGGCCAGCAGCACGTCGCCGACGTTGCGCTGCACAAAAGTGATGGTCGAGCCGCGTGCGCCGGTATCCAGCACGGGCACATTCTTATAGAGCTGGCCGACAAATTCCTTGGCCTTAGCGTCGCTGCCGCCGTTTTTGCGCTTGGCAAATTCCCACGCGGCGAGGTAGTTCCAGCGTGCGCCGCCGGAGGTTTTGGGGTTGGGCGTGATGACGGCCACGCCTGGTTTGATCAGATCGTCCCAGTCCTTGATGCCTTTGGGATTGCCCTTGCGCACCAGAAAAACGATGGTCGATGTGTACGGTGCGGAGTTGTGCTGCAGGCGTTTTTGCCAGTCTTTCGGGATCAGATTGCCGTTTTTAGCCAGCGCGTCCACGTCGCCCGCCAAGGCCAGCGTGACCACATCGGCGTCGATGCCGTCAAT
>CAIYKK010000742.1 GCA_903926695.1 uncultured Burkholderiales bacterium | reverse complement strand
CGGAGCCGCCGACGCGGCGCTGGAACCCGGAAACACCTGGCCTTTCCACACGCCCGCATCGGCAGACCATCGCACGTTCGCCGCGCCCGCGCTGCGCCAGCCCAGTTGCAAGCCGTCGTCCACCCAGTCGTCGTTGACGGCCATGCGCTTGGCCAGCGGCACCAGCGCAAAGCGGTCCAGATGGCCGGCTTGCGTGATGACGGGGCCGAGTTCCGGGCGCTGGCGGCCCGCCGTGAGTTGCCATTGGCCGTTGGGAGTTTGGCGGCGCGCCTGCACCCAAGCCGCTTCGAGGTGGGCTTTATCGCTGCCGTGCTGGCCGATGGCGACGCTGGTGGCCCAGGTGTCGCTCAAGCGCCAGCCGACTTCGGCCACGGCGTGCTCCAGTTGCGCGCCGCGCCGGTCAATGCCCGAATCGCCCTGCAGCAAATAACCGCCCAGCCGCGCCGAGGGCAGCGCCGCGCTGGCGTTGATCTGGCTGACGGCGACAGACAACCCGAGGCGCACGCCCGGCTCGTCGGGCGCGGCGCTGGCCATGTCGCCGTGGGCGCAGGCTTGGCTGACCAGCAGCAGCCCGAGCGCGGCGGCGGCCAGCGGCTTGCCGTGCCGCGCTAGTGTCGCGTCAAAGGCAAATCGTCGGTACGCCTGCCTCTGGAGAGAACCGGCTTTGGATGCATGACGCAACACTGGGCACGTCTGAAAGTGGTTTTCATCGCGGTTTTCACGGCGCGCTGGAAGCGGCGCTGGACGCTGCAGGGAAGGGGCTGGACAGTGCGGGCTTGGTGAGAAAGTCATGGTCAGTCAGGGTTTTGAGGAAGGCGATGATGTCGGCTTTTTCCTGGGCATCGAGTTTGATGAGCGAGATCAAATCGCTCTTGTGCGGGTTCAGCCGCCCGTCGCCAGCGTTCGGGCCGCTGGTGATGTTGCGGCCCCCGGCGGCGTAAAAGTCCAGCATGCCTTCGAGCGTGGCGATGCTGCCATCGTGCGTGTAAGGCGCGGTGACTTCGACATTGCGCAGGCTCGGGGCGCGGAACATGCCCATGTCCTTGGGCAGGCCGCTGAGTTCAAAAACGCCCCGGTTCGGCTCGGGAAATGCGCCCGTGCCGCCGAGGTTGAACAGCCCCGTGTTGCTGAACGGCAGCTCCAGCACGCGGGTGCTGGCATGCACCACCTGGTCGTTGAAATTAAAACTGCCGTGGCAGTGAAAACACTCGGCTTTTTCGCCAAAAAACAGGTTCATGCCGCGTGTCTCGGAGGGCGTGAGCGCCGTTTTGCCCGCCATGAACTGGTCGTAGCGGCTGTTGCCGGTGATCAGCGTGCGCTGAAAACTGGCAATCGCCCGAATGATGTTTTGCCAGTTGATCGGACTGGCCTGAGCGGCAAAGGCGGCGGCAAACTTCTCCTGGTACAGCGGCAAAGCGGTCAGGCGCTGCAAGACCTGTACTTTGGTGGTGTCGTTCAGGCCCATTTCGACTGGGTTTTCGCTGAACAGCGGCACTTCCATCTGCTTTTCGAGGGTGAGTAGCGACGGGTTGGCCCAGGTCAGCGTCGGGCTGTAGGCCACGTTGCCCAGGTGCTGCGCGCTGCGGTGGGTGAAGTCGCCGGTCGAGCCTTTGGAGACGGCCAGGCCGTCGGTGAAGGCTTTGTCCTGAAAGTGGCAACCGGCGCACGCCAGCGTGCCGTTGCCCGACAGGCGCTTGTCGTAAAAGAGGTAGCGGCCCAAATCGACTTTGGCCGCGCTCATCGGATTGTCGGCGGGCACCGCTGGCACGGGAAAGCCCGCTGGCAAACTCCAGCGCCAGTCGCCGCTGGCGGCGGTTGTCGTGTCGTTGACCGACACGCCACCGCCGCCGCAGCCGCTTACGCTGACAACGCCAGCGAGCGCCCCGAGCAGGGCACCCGCCGCCGACAGCTTCACAAAGAAACCCCGGCGGCGTTGCTTCATTTCGTCACAGCCTTGAAGACTTGTTGACCCGCGCCGCCGTTGATCGACAGGCCGTTGCTGCCGCTGCCGAAGGCCACTTTCATTTCGGAGAAGATGGTGGGGCACTCGGGGTCGGTCGCGCCGGACATGCAGCCTGGAGGGCCGCCGTTGTCTTGGGTGATGTCGGTGGTTTTGAGCAACTGGCCGATGTCCAGCGCCACTTGCTGTTTGGCTGGGTCAAAGCTGGCGAGCGTGAAGTCCATCACGTTCGGGTTGGAGCAGGTGTAGAGCGCATTGCCAGCGGCATCCTTGAGCGCGACGCCAGCCGAATCGACCTTGACCGTGCAGCCGGTCGAGCCGAGGTGAAAGTTAAAAGTGCTGACGGTGCTGGTGCTGGCCGGAATGGCGGGCGTGGTGGCGGTGGCAGCCACGGCGGCGGTGGTTTTCAAGATGCCGCCCACGGGGTTGACTTCGATCTTGGTGAACTTGCGCCCCGATTGCCAGCTCCACGCGGTGGCCGCCACGTCCAGCGGTGCCACGCCGCCGGTGATGGCGCTGTGGTTGAGTGTCTCGGGCACGCCCATGCTCGCTTTGAGGCCGACGTAAGTGCCCGCAGGCACGGTGCCGGTGATGACGGCGTTGGTGTCTGCCGTGTGGGTGG
>CAIYKK010000741.1 GCA_903926695.1 uncultured Burkholderiales bacterium | reverse complement strand
CCGCTCGCTTGCAGGAGCTGGCCTTGGCTGCCGTTGAGGTCAAGGACCAGCTCGCTGGCCGGCCCGGTGCTGACGGTCAGGTTCTTTTTAGAAAAATCAACAACGCTCAAATCTTCCGCCTGGCGGTTGATATCGACTTCCACGCCGCTGGCGGCTATCGTCAAACCGTCCACGCCGACAAAGGCGGCGCTGCCTGCCAAAGCGCGCGCGGCACTCCAACTGCGCGCTGTGCCGGTGGCGACTTTTTCTTGCATCAATGCCAAGGCAAAGTCCACATGCCCCAAGCTCAGGCCGATGGCATCGGCTTTGCCTGCGTTCATCCCAGCAAACGCGTTGGCATCCGCCGCACCAATCGTCAGAAGATCGACCGTGGTCAGGCCGCTCGCCCCTGTGAGCTTGATTTTGTCGGTGGTTTTGCTCAGGGCAAAGTCGCCATCGACTTGCAAGAAGCCGTAAGCATCCACCTTCAGATGGCCGCTGGCCTGCGTCAGCTCGCCCGCGCTGGCATCCATGCTCAGGCTCAGGGTGTGGCCCGCTGCGCCGTTGTTGACGGCCAGCGGCGCGGCCTGGTAGTCAATCAAGCTGCCGTCGGTGGCGGCGCGGTTGAGCATCACTTGCAGGCTGGTCGCCTCCATCGTCAAGCCGTTGACACCCTGCAACTTCGCCGCCGTGGCGCTGGCTTGCAGACTCGTCCACTTACGGGCCGGATTCGCCACATCGCTGGCCAGCACCAAGCCAAACGCCGCGCCCGTCAAACTCAACCCCGTGCGATCCGAGCGCGCCCCGTTCATGCCAACAAAGGCACTGAGGTTCTCGCCGCCAATCGTCAGCATCTGGGTGGAGGCTCGGCTGCCATCGCCCAGCGTCACGCCTTGGGTTTTCTTTTCAATGGCGAGCTGGCCGCTGAGTTGCACAAAGCCGTACACGTCCAGATTGAGCTGGCCGCTGGCCTGGAGCAAACTGCCTTTGCTGCCATCGGCAGACAAATTGAGGGTTTTACCCGCCACCGTGATGCCCTGGCTGTGGCTGCCGACAAAATCAGCGACGCGCTGGCCCGCAGACGCAGTGTTGTAAGTCAGCGCCAAACCGCTGGCCGCCACGGTCACGCCGCTGATGCCCGACAGGCTGGTCGCGCCCAGCGTGCCGCTCAAGCTGGTCCACTTGTTCGCGCTGTTGTTTTTGTCCGAGAACAGGCCGAGTACAAACTCTAGGCCGCTGGCGTTGAAGCCGACAAAGCCGCTCTTGCCGGGGTTCAGGCCCACGGCGGCGGACAAGCCGCTGCCGCCAATCCAGAGCTGATTGACTTGCCGCGTGCTGCCGTCGGCCAAGTTCAACGCCACGGGCTGACCGGCCCAGCGCACCGCCAACGAACCAGACGCTTGCACAAACCCGGCCACCGTCAGCACCGCGCCGCCCACAGAAACTTCGTGAACGCCCGCGCCCAGATCGGTGCCAAAGGTGTAGGCGTGACCGGCGGCGCTGATTTTCAGGCTGCTGGCATCGGCTGCCGTTTCGTTCAGGCGCAAAGTGACCTGCTGGGCCGACAGCGCCACATCGCTGCCCAAATTGGCGCTGATCGCGCCGCTGGCCTGGAGCACGCGCCCGGCTGAAGACATCACCAAACCCAGCGAAGCCTTGGACACGCCCACGTTGAAAGTGCCCGCAGAGACTTTGGCCGACGCATTGACCGCGACGGCGCGCATGCTGTTGGTGGCCGCGTCTTTTTCAAAAAAGAAATTGCCCGCTACCGACAGACCCGAGCCGAGCGAAGCCGCCAAACCCACCACGCTGACCGATTGCAGGCTGCTCGACGCAGCGACTTCGCCAAAGGTGTAATTAAAGCTGCCCGCAAAATCGAGCACATGGCCGGTTTGCGAAACGCCGGTGCGGTTGAGCACCACGCGCACCGACTGGGCGCTGACGCTGGCAAAACCGCCGCCACTGAGCGCCAGAGTGCCGCTGGCTTCAAAAGCCATGCCGGTGCCGCCGCTGACCAGACCAAAAGCGCCATTGCTCACGCCGACCGAAAAACCGCCCGCGCTGAGGCTGGCCGTCACATCTTTGCCAGCCATGACAAAGTCCGTGCCGATGACCGACACGCCGACCGTGGCCTTGAGCGACACGTCGCCCACCGAGCCGGCCAGCGTGCCGGACACCAGCAGGTATTCACCGCCAGCGCCGTTGGCGTTGAAGGTGGTGCTGCCCACCGTGATGGCATGGGTGCTCAGGTTGAGCAGCGCATCATTGGCCGTGCCCGAGGCCAGTTTGCCGTAGCCGTAGTTCAAGTCCAGCGCCAGACTGGCGCCCTTCAAACTCAAGCCGGAAATGCCAGAAATGGCCGCGCTGTCTGCCTGACCTTTGCCCAGCACCCAGCCGTAGCTGGCACCGGCCTGATCGGCCTGCACAAAAGCCATGTCAATGTCCAAGCCCGTCAAGCCCAAGCCTTTGCCCGACAGACCCACAAAAGCGCTGACGTTTTTGGCGCT
>CAIYKK010000740.1 GCA_903926695.1 uncultured Burkholderiales bacterium | reverse complement strand
CACCGCCGACGCGCTGGCTGCCCGTGTGCTGACGCAGGAGCATGTGATCTATCCGCAGGCGGTGCGCGCCTTTTTTGAGTCCTGCGTCTGATGCGGCTTGGCCGCATAAACACAGGTTTTCTAACGGAAAAGTTACCTTTTTCCCAGCCTTTTGGGCGCTGCAGCCTCTAGACTTTCCTGCGCAGTGATGCAGCCTTCCCGTCTTGGCAGCAACCTCCATAAAAACTCCATGACAACTTTAAAAACCGAATCCCCCCGCTTTCAGGAGATCGAACTCAAGCTGGCTTTGCTGGAGTCCGATACGGCGGGACTGGAACAGCGGCTGGCCCGTATGCCCGCGCTGGCGCGCCGCAAAGCCGTTCATCTGCATCTGCACAACATTTATTACGACACGCCCGAGCAAACGCTGCGCCGCCAGCGCACGGCCTTGCGGCTCAGGCGCGTGGGCAGCCAGGCCAGTCCCGAATGGCTGCAGACCCTCAAAATGGGCGGCAGCAGCGACTCGGCCCTGAGCCAGCGCGGCGAATGGGAAACGCCCGTACCCGGTGCTGAACTGGCGCTGTCCGCGCTCAAGGCCACGCCGTGGTCAGATGTGGACCCTGACGGCGAGGTGTTTCGCACGCTCACGCCAAGCTTTGTCACCACGTTTGAGCGCACCAACTGGACTGTGCGCCAGCGCGATGGCAGCGTCATCGAGGTGTCTCTGGACATCGGGCAGATCGTGGCCGACGGCAAAAGCCTGCCGCTGTGCGAGCTGGAGCTGGAGTTGCTGGCAGGCCAGCCGGACGCGCTGTTCAGCCTTGCCCGGCAAATTGCGCGCACCCTCGCCGTGATGCCCGAGCACCGGAGCAAGGCGCAGCGCGGCTATGCGCTGGCCGACGATTCCCTGCGCCAGCCCGTGCGTGCGCAGCCGCCAGCCGTCAGCGCCGATATGCCGCCCGCCTTGGCGGTGCAGCGTGTGCTGAGCGAAATGTTCTGCCAGTTCACCGCCAATCTCCACACCCTGCGCGAGGCGGACGACCCCGAGCTGGTGCATCAGGCCCGCGTCGGCTGGCGGCGTTTTGGCAGCGCTTGCCGACTTTTCAAGCCGCTCCTTGAGGCCGCGCCCGCGTGGGACGCGCTGCAGGCGCTGCGGGCCGGAATTGGCGAGCTGCGCGATCTCGATGTCGCCCGAACCGACACGCTGCCGCAGTTCGCCCAGGCCTACGTCGCAGGCAATGCCCGTCGGCAAAAAAAGTGGCAGGCGCTGACCGAAACCCTGAACCAAGTCGCCCACGCCCAGCGCCAGGCCGTTTGCGCTGCGCTTGAAATACCCGCCGTCGGCGCGGCCCTGCTGGACATCACGCAGTGGCTGCAAGCGCTGCCCAGACTGCAGCCGCTGAAGACCGCGCCGGGTAAGAAAAAAATGTCATTTCGCCACTGGGCGAGGGCGCGTATTGCCCGCCTGCACCGCAAGCTCAAAGGCGCGCAGCGAGCGGCGGACAGCCTTGAAGGCCAGCACCGTGTGCGTATTTTTTCCAAGCGACTGCGCTACGGCATCGAGGCTTTGCAGCCGCTCTTGAACAAGCGGCGCGCCCAACGTTGGCATCAGCAGGCCACGGAACTGCAGGCCAGCATCGGCATAGCGCGCGATCTGGCGCAAGCCCATGTGCTGCTGGTCAAGCTGCAAGCCGATGCGGGTCTGGCGGAATTTTTGCGCGGCGTTGCTGCAGGGCAAGAGCGCAGGGCTTGCATGCGGCCTCATTTTTGATGAAGCAGATCGTTGGGCTGATCCGCTGCCGCTGCACCAGCGTCCTAAAACGCTACATCTTGGACTGAAACACCAGCCCGGCGTGCTCGCGCAGCGCATGGAACTTGATTTTCGGCCACTGCTGCTCGACGGCGCGCAGCGTGGCGCTGTGATCGACCAGCAGCGTCGGCGCATCGACGGCGTCCAGCGCGACGCGGTGCGCGTTGGCGTCCATGAATTTTTTCAGCTCGTTCGCGTCGTCGCAGGTCACCCAGCGGGCCAGATTGAAATTGCTGCCCATGATGCGCGCCTTGACGCCGTATTCATGCTCCAGCCGATGTGCCACGACCTCGAACTGCAGCTGGCCGACGGCGCCCAGCAGCAGCAGTGAGCCGGAAATCGGCCGGAACACCTGAATTGCGCCTTCCTCGCCCAGCTGTGTCAGGCCAGCGCGCAATTGCTTGCTGCGCAGCGGATCGGCCACTTCGACGGCGCGGAACATTTCCGGCGCAAAAAACGGCAGGCCGGTGAACTGCAGCGCTTCCCCTTCGGTCAGCGTGTCGCCGAGCTGCAAAATGCCGTGGTTCGGAATGCCGATGATGTCGCCCGCAAACGCAGTGTCCAGCAGCTCGCGGCGCTGGCTCATGAAACTGACCACGGTGTTGGGCCGGATTTCCTTGCCGCTGCGCACGACTTTGAGCTTCATGCCGCGTGTGAACTCGCCGCTGGCCACGCGCAAAAAGGCAATGCGGTCGCGGTGCGCCGGGTCCATATTCGCCTGAATCTTGAACACCACGCCGGAGAATTTCTTTTCTTCCGGCTTGACGATACGCTGCATGGCCGGGCGGTCGGCGGGGGCGGGCGCCAGATCGACCAGCGCGTCCAGCACTTCCTGCACGCCGAAGTTGTTGATCGCCGAGCCGAAGAACATCGGCGTCTGCTTGCCCGCCAAAAAGTCTTCGCGGTTGAATTCGGGCGACGCGCCTTCGAGCAGTTCGAGCTCGTCCTGCGCCTGGGTGAATTCGGCGCCGAAGCGTTTCGCCGCTTCGGCGTTGTCCAGGCCGGACAGGATTTCATCGTCGCCGCCCGCCTTGTCTTCGCCGGGGCTGAAGACGCGCATGCGCGCTTCGCGCCGGTCATACACGCCGTGGAACAGCTTGCCCATGCCCACCGGCCAGGTGAAGGGCACGACCGCCATGCCGAGTTCGCGCTCGATCTCGTCCATGATGTTCATCGGGTCTTGGACTTCGCGGTCCATCTTGTTGACGAAGGTCAGGATGGGTGTACCACGCGCACGGCAGACTTGCAGCAGGCGGCGGGTTTGCGGCTCGACGCCGTTGGCCGCGTCGATCACCATCAGCGCGGCATCGACGGCGGTCAGCACGCGGTAGGTGTCTTCGGAAAAGTCCTGGTGGCCGGGCGTGTCCAGCAGGTTGATCACGCAGTCGCGGTATTCCATCTGCATGACGGAGGAGGCGACGGAAATGCCGCGCTGCTTTTCGATTTCCATCCAGTCGGAGGTCGCGTGGCGGGCGGCCTTGCGCGCCTTGACGCTGCCCGCGATTTGAATCGCGCCGGAGAACAGCAGCAGCTTTTCGGTCAGCGTGGTTTTACCCGCGTCGGGGTGGGAAATGATGGCAAACGTGCGGCGGCGCTTGACCTGTTTTTCGATTTCGGTGATTTCGGACATAAGCCCGCGATTATCGGCGATGGCCGCTAAAGTCCAGTGCCAACTGGCAGCAGTGGGACAATAGCGGGATGCATCCTAACGCCTTACTCGACTGTTGTACCGATCTGCTCAAGCAGGTTCTTAAATTTGACCACCCTGCCGACATGGTGGTGTCGCGCTATTTCCGCGAGCTGCGCCTCGGCCCCCGCGAGCGCGCCACCGTCGCCGAAACCATCTACGGTGTGTTGCGCAAGAAAAATCTCTATGTTTATCTGGCTCAGCATGGCAGCGGCGTCCCTGAGCGGCGGCTGGCGATTCTGGGTTTTGCCGCGCCGCGTGATTATCTGGAGGGCGCGCTGACCGAGCAGGAATACGACTGGCTGTTGCGCTGCGACCAGGTCAAGCCCGACGACTTGATGGAATTGCACCGCCACAACCTGCCGCAGTGGCTGGTGGAGCCGCTGAAAACCCAGTTGGGCGATGACTTCTGGCCGCTGGTGGAAAGTCTGAACGCCCCGGCTGGTCTCGACATGCGCGTCAACACGCTGAAAGACAAGCGCGCCGATATCCAGAAGGAATTGAGCAAAGCCTGCCTCAAGACCACCATCACGCCGTATTCGCCGTGGGGTCTGCGCCTGGCTGACAAATCGCAGTTGGGCAAGCTGGACGCTTTCACACGCGGCGCGATTGAAGTGCAGGACGAAGGCTCGCAGCTGCTGTCGCTGCTGGTGGACGCCAAGCGCGGCGAAATGGTGGTCGATTTCTGCGCCGGTGCGGGCGGCAAGACGCTGGCGCTGGGCGCGTCCATGCGCAACACCGGGCGCTTGTACGCGTTTGACACCTCGGCGCACCGGCTGGCGGCGCTCAAGCCCCGCCTGGCGCGCAGCGGGCTGTCGAACGTGCATCCGGTGGCGATTGCCCACGAGCGCGATGACCGCATCAAGCGCCTGGCAGGCAAGATCGACCGCGTGCTGGTCGATGCGCCCTGCTCGGGCCTGGGCACACTGCGGCGCAACCCGGATCTGAAATGGCGCCACAACCCCAAGGCGATTGAAGAGCTGACGGCCAAGCAGACCGCCATTTTGCAAAGCGCAGCGCGCCTGCTCAAGCCGGGCGGATGCTTGGTTTATGCGACCTGCAGCATTTTGCGCGACGAAAACGAGGCGATTGCCGAAGCTTTCAGCGCCGCCAATCCGGGCTTCACGCTGCTCGAAGCCGCGCCGCTGCTGACCTCGCTGGGCGTGGAAAAGGCCGAAACGCTGTGCCGTGGCCCTTACTTGCGCCTGTGGCCTTACCTGCACCAGACGGATGGTTTCTTTGCCGCTGTGTGGCAAAAGGCTTGACGGTTTTTGCGAAAGATGGCCGATGATCGCCTGATTTTGCGTTCCGTTAATGAAATTTAAAGGGTTTCAGAGCCTGATGATCTGGCGCAAGGGGCTTTGCGTTTGCACCTTGACAACTTATAATTAAAGGTTGTCTGGTGCAGATGGTTTAAAGGAATCTTGTCAATCACCCCGGCCTAAAGGCCGGAGCTTGAAGCCACAAGGCAACGAGTTAGGTTGAAGCAGGGAAAGCGGTATCCAACCCGCTACGTTAGTAACAGGTCGTTCAGACGCACCAGCAAATGCTTCCTCAGTTTGCTGCTCTGCAAGGCTTTAATCATGCCGCCCAAAGGTAAAGGGGCTAAGGTTTTAGTCGCTGCCCTCAAAAGCAGGAGCCGGTTGCTGACATTCCCGAGGGGACATGCGCCGCGAGGCGTGGGTTACCAGGCCCTTACGGGCAGAGCTGCAAGGCCCAGCAGGTGGAAAGCCTGCACCTTATTGACTGGTGGCAAAAACGGACGCGACAGGTACGCCACCACAGCAGGGGATGCTTCGCATGCCGCGCTCTACCTCCCCGGCCTGAAGGCTGGGGTTTCACGCGTAAACTTATGATCTTTTTTGATGCTGGCCTGGACTGGCTCGCTCATGGGTTGTTTGCCGCCAGCTGGTGGCAAATCGTGCTGTTCACGCTGGCAGTCACCCACATCACCATTGTCAGTGTCACGCTGTATTTGCACCGGCATCAGGCGCACCGGGCGCTGGACCTGCATGCGATTCCCGCGCATTTTTTCCGTTTCTGGCTCTGGCTGACGACGGGCCAGGTCACCAAAGAATGGGTGGGCGTCCACCGCAAGCACCACGCCAAATGCGAAACCAAAGAAGACCCGCACAGCCCGCACGCCCACGGCATCAAAACCGTGTTCTGGACTGGTGCCGAGTTGTACCGCGCTGAAACCAAAAACCCGGAAACGCTGGTCAAGTATGGCCGGGGCACGCCGGACGACTGGATCGAGCGCAATGTGTACACCCGCTACAGCTGGCAGGGTGTGGGTTTGATGATGATCATTGATCTGGCGCTGTTCGGCGCGGCGGGCCTGAGCGTCTGGGCGGTGCAGATGGCCTGGATTCCGATCACGGCGGCGGGCATCATCAACGGCATCGGCCACTACTGGGGCTACCGCAATTTTGAAGCGCCGGACGCCAGCACCAACGTCTCGCCCTGGGGCATCGTCATCGGCGGCGAGGAGCTGCACAATAACCACCACACTTACCCGACGGCGGCCAAGTTCTCGGTCAAGCCTTATGAGTTTGACATCGGCTGGGGTTACATCCGGGCGATGGAAATAGTCGGTTTGGCAACCGTGAAAAAAGTGCCGCCCAAGCTTCATTTCGGCACCATCCAGCCCGTGGCGGATGAAAAAACACTGGAAGCCTTGATTGCCCACCGCTACGAAGTCATGGCCGGTTTTGCGCGTGAACTGCGCCGGGCCGCCCAGGCCGAAATGGCCCTGCTGGAAGCCAAAAAAGCCGATGTTTCCATGCTGCTGGTCGCCAAACGCTGGCTGCACCGCGATGAAGACCGGGTGCCCGCCGCCGCCAAACCGCAGATTGCGCTGATTCGGGCGGCGTATCCGGTGCTGGACAAGATGGTCACCATGCGCGAAGAGCTGCGCCAGCTGTGGCTCAGCACCTCGGCCTCGCGTGAGCAGCTGGCCGCTGATTTGCAGGCTTGGTGCCAGCGCGCCGAAGGCAGCGGCATTGCGGCGCTGCGCGATTTTTCGATGCAGCTGCGCGCTGCCCGCGCCTGATAACGCCAAGCCACAAGCCATCCCGGCCAATTTGCTGGGGTGGCTTTTTTATGGCTTGAATCAGGGGAGTGAAGTGTGAGCGGGCATAAAAAAACCCGCCGGTAAACCAGCGGGTTTTTTGCAAAAACCGGGCTGAATTACTTCAGCTTGATTTCTTTGTATTCCACATGCTTGCGTGCTTT
>CAIYKK010000739.1 GCA_903926695.1 uncultured Burkholderiales bacterium | reverse complement strand
TTTCGACTATTGGCGTCCGCATATGCACCCCACAGCGGTGCATTGATGATGATCAAAGGCTGCGAGATAAATTGAAATAATCTCTGTGTCACTGCGAACATGGCCACCTGGGCAGCACCTAATGTGCTTGAAATAATGAGACTGTCCGCACCCCATCCAACCATAGTGCCAATCTGCAATAAAAAAAATAATCCCCCAGCCTGGAACAGGTGCGGAGCCTCCAGACGGATGGCTGACGCAATATCGGCCATGCAAAACAGCTTGCGATGCGCTAATACAGCCAAAAGAAAAAGACTCACGACAGACTGGCTTCCGAGCATCACCGCAAGCAGCATCGGTATGCCGGCATGGCTTGCGGCCGAAAACCATAAACCGATTCCCGCCACCATCGAGCCGACGGTGGTGACGATGTGGCTGACATAGGACTGCTGGAGACCTGAAAAAACCTTTTGGATGCCACCCGTAAAAACATTCAAGCCAAATAAAACGCCAAAATACATCGCTGCGGTTCTGGCTTCCGTCAACAAATCGACCTGTGTTGTCTTGATCAGGAAACTCCACGGCACGCAGGCGGCAATGGCCCACAGCATCAGACTCATCAAAACACCGATGATGGCCAGGAAAGCCAATCCGCCACTGATAGTCTGGGACAAAAGCTTTGTGTTGTCTGCTGCCGCCCTTTTTGCGACGTGATTGGTCAAGGCATTGCCGATGCCCAGATCCAGAAAAGTCAGCAGCCCGGCCAGGCTGGCAACCGTCATCCACACGCCAAAACGCTCCGCCCCCAAGTAGGGCACGGTGAGCCGGATGCTCAGAATCATCACGACCATGCCCATGCCCTTGCTCAGCACATTGGCCAAGACAGAGATCAAGGCAAGCCGGTAGCGCTCGTCGCTGCGGCCTTGTTCATGGCTCACATCGAAGGGAGTGAGCCTCAGATAGCGAAGGGCGGCAAGCTGGGCCAATGGGGCTATTCCACGCTCACATTGACTTTAAAGCCATGACCCTGGAGCAGCGCATGCTGCTTGGCCAGCGCCAGGTCATGGGCCACCATTTCCGAGCACATCTGCTGCACGGTGATTTCAGGTGTCCAGCCCAGCTTGTGCTTGGCCTTGCTGGGGTCGCCCAGAAGGGTTTCGACTTCCGCAGGACGGAAATAGCGGGGATCGATTCTGACGATGGGTTTGTTGTTCCAGTAACCCACTTCTTCCACGCCTGCGCCCTCCCAGCGCAGTTGCATACCCAGCTCGGCAGCGCTCCACTCGATGAACTGGCGCACGCTGTACTGCACACCGGTGGCAATGACGAAGTCTTCGGGCTGGTCTTGTTGCAGCATCATCCACTGCATGCGCACGTAGTCCTTGGCATGGCCCCAATCGCGCAGAGCGTCGATATTGCCCATGTACAGGCAGTCTTCGAGCCCTTGGTGAATATTGGCCAGCCCCCGCGTGATCTTGCGGGTGACAAAGGTTTCGCCACGGCGCGGGCTTTCGTGGTTGAACAAAATACCGTTGCAGGCATACATGCCATAGGCCTCGCGGTAGTTCACCGTGATCCAGTAAGCATAGAGCTTGGCAACAGCGTAAGGGCTGCGCGGGTAGAAAGGTGTGGTTTCTTTTTGCGGGGTTTCCTGCACCAGTCCGTACAGTTCGCTGGTACTGGCCTGATAAAAGCGGGTTTTCTTTTCCAGTCCCAGGATGCGGATGGCTTCCAGAATGCGCAGCGTGCCCATGCCGTCAACATCGGCGGTGTACTCGGGGCTCTCAAAGCTCACGGCCACATGGCTTTGGGCGCCTAGGTTATAAATTTCGTCAGGCTGGGTTTGCTGGATGATGCGCGTCAGATTGCTGCTGTCGCTCAGGTCGCCGTAGTGCAGCTTGAAGCGCGCATTTTCAATATGCGGGTCCTGGTAGATGTGGTCCACACGGGCCGTGTTGAAGCTCGAAGCGCGACGCTTGATGCCGTGGACGGTGTAGCCCTTTTCCAGCAGAAATTCAGCGAGATAGCTGCCATCCTGACCGGTAATGCCGGTGATGAGGGCGACTTTGGGTTCGGTATTGTTGGTGTTAATCATGCTGGGTTGTTTAGAAAATCTCGATAGGCCAGAGCCAAGCCGTCTTGCAGGCCCACTTTGGCCTGCCAGCCCAGGGATTTGAGCCGATGGCTATCCATCAGCTTGCGGGGAGTGCCGTCGGGTTTGGTTTTGTCAAAATCGATTTCGCCCTGATAGCCCACAACCTGACCCACGGTTTTCGCCAGATCGGCAATCGTGATGTCGCTGCCATAGCCTACGTTGATATGGCTTTGCATCGGGCGTGTGTGCTGATCATAAACAGCCTGGGGCAGATTCATGACGTGGACGCTGGCGGCGGCCATGTCGTCCACATACAAAAACTCCCGGCACGGCTGGCCTGTACCCCAGATGGTAACCATCGGCGCCCGGCCGATTTTGGCCTCATGAAAGCGGCGGATCAGCGCGGGAATCACATGGCTGTTCTCAGGGTGGTAGTTATCGCCGGGGCCGTACAGGTTGGTCGGCATGACACTGCGGTAATCCACGCCGTGGCTGGCGCCATACTGGCGGTTAAAGCTCTCGCACAGCTTGATACCTGCAATTTTGGCAATCGCATAAGGCTCGTTGGTCGGCTCCAGCGGGCCAGTGAGCAGCGCATCCTCAGCCATAGGTTGGGGAGCCTGACGCGGATAAATGCAACTCGAACCCAAAAACAGCAGTTTTTTAACGCCGCTTTGAAACGCGGCCTCGATGACGTTGGCCTGCATCATCAGATTTTGGTAGATGAATTCGGCCGGGTAAGTGTTGTTGGCATGGATGCCGCCGACCTTGGCGGCGGCAAAATACACCTGCTCGGGCTTTTCAGTCTGGAAGAAGGCGCGCACGGCAGCCTGGTTGCACAAGTCCAGTTCAGCATGGGTGCGCGTGATGATGGCCTGCGGCGCATGGCCGGACGCTGTCAGCTGGCGCCAAATAGCCGAGCCCACCATGCCGCCGTGGCCCGCGATATAAATACGCAAAGAAGTGTTCATCGTTTTGAATCTCCAAAGCCTACTCGGCCGTAGGTGTCATCAAACCGCACAATGTCGTCTTCGCCCAGATAGCCGCCCGACTGCACCTCGATCAGTTCGAGTTCAATTTTTCCCGGATTTTCAAGGCGGTGCTTGACGCCCACGGGAATATAGGTGCTCTGGTTTTCCGTGAGCAGGATTTCCTCCGTCCCGCGCATGACCAGCGCCGCCCCCTTGACCACGATCCAGTGTTCGGCGCGGTGGTGGTGCATCTGCAGGCTGAGCTTGGCGCCGGGCCGCACCGTGATGCGCTTGACCTGGTAACGCTCACCGGCATCGACGCTGTCGTACCAGCCCCACGGCCTGGCCACGCGGCGGTGCTGCACGGCCTGGGGCGCATCCAGCACCGCCAGGCGCGTCACCACTTCCTTGACGGCTTCGGCGTAGTCAGTATGCGCAACCAGCAAAGCGTCGGGTGTGTCGATGATCAGCAAGTCCTTCGTTCCCAGAGCGACCACGGGACGGCGGCCATCGGCGTGGATATAGGTGTTGCTCGCATGCAAGGGATGGGCGTGCGGCTTTTGCCCGCCAGTGCGGTTGCCAGCCTCGTCGGGCACCACAAGACCGGCCACAGCGTTCCAGCTGCCCACGTCGCTCCACAAACCATTGAAGGGAAACACGCTGACATTGGCTGCGCGCTCCATGACCGCATAGTCAATCGACTGGCTGCGGCAACGGGCAAACACCTGCGCATCCAGCCGGGTAAAAAGACCGTCCTGCTGCGACTGCGCCATAGCCTGGCGGCAGACTTCCAGAATGTCCGGGGCGTGGGTTTGGAGCTCATCAAGCAGAGTCTGGGCGCTGATCAGGAAGATGCCCGCATTCCACAGATAGCGGCCATCCATGAGAAACGCCATCGCCTTGTCGAGGGTCGGCTTTTCCACAAAGCGGGCCACCTCAAAACCGCCATCAGCCGCTGGCGCTCCTTGGTGGATATAGCCGTAAGCGGTGCTGGGATGGCTGGGCATGACGCCAAAGGTCACAAGCCGACCAGCCTGGGCCGCTGGCACAGCCCCCCGGACCATCGCCGAGAAAGCCGACACATCGGGGATGTGGTGATCGGCAGGACAAAACAGCAAAACAGCATCAGCCGGTGCGGACAATGCCGCCAGCGCCATGGCTGCAGCTGTGTTTTTAGGCTCAGGCTCCAGAATCTGGCGCACGGCCAGACCGGCTTGAGCGGCAACGTCAGCCACCAGAAAACGATGCTCTTCCGCCGAAACACAGCAGAT
>CAIYKK010000738.1 GCA_903926695.1 uncultured Burkholderiales bacterium | reverse complement strand
CGTGCTGCGCCAGAGCATCACGGGCGCGGGCCTGGGCAGCAGCAAAAGCTGCGGCTGGGCGCATACCGTCATCGAAAAGCACCAGTCCGGCCAGCCCGTGCGCCGCGCCGTGCTCCTCAACGCCTGCGCCGCGCTCAAGCTGAACCCGGCGAGTTTGGCGGCGTTTCACATCCCGGACAGGTGTCAGGACGTTTCTGAACTTCATGGCTGATGGGGCCAGCACGGCATGCTGCCAGCCAGCCGCAGCTCTGGGTGAACGCCTGTCAATCCAGCGTCATCAAACTGGCGTTGCCGCCCGCTGCGGCCGTGTTCACGCTGAGCGAGCGCTCGACCACCAGCCGCTCCAGCGGCACCGCTGTTTCGCCAGCGGCCAGCCCATGCAGACCGACGATGGGGCCGGGGCGGCGCGCCATCTCCGCGCAAGCAGCGAGGAGCGACTCGGCGCTGCCGTGGTGCAGGGCTGCGTCGTAGTGGGCTTGCGGCGCGGTCCAGTCGGCGACCAGGGCGATGCGCTCGCGCACGGCTGGCGGCAGGCGCTCTTGCAGCGCTTGGGCGCTGGTCGGCCAGACGGCGCGGCTGCCCACGGCCAGCACGGCGGCGAGTTGAATCAGCTGATCCGCGTCGCTGCTGGCCAGACACAGCACGGCGCTGCGCGGCTGCAGCGTGTACACATTGCGCTCGCCCGTCGGGCCGGGCAGGGTGATGGCGGCGTGGCTGCAGGCCTGAGCGGCCAGGCGCTCGCAGGTTTCAGCCAGCGCGGCTTGGCCTTGCGTGCTGGCCCAATCGCACAGCGCCAGCAAAGCGCCGCTGGGCGGCTGCGGGCGGTTGGCGGGCTCACGGCGCGCCTCGCTCCAGGCCACGGCGCGCACCATTGCGTCGTTCGGGCGGCGCGCCAGCAGGCGGTACAAATACAGCGGCCCGCCCGCCTTGGGGCCGGTGCCCGACAAGCCTTCACCGCCAAAAGGCTGCACGCCCACGACCGCGCCGACCATGTTGCGGTTGACGTACTGGTTGCCCGCCTGCGCCTGTGCCACCACTTGGGCAATGGTTTCGTCGATGCGCGTATGCACGCCCAGCGTCAGGCCGTAGCCGGTGGCGTTGATCTGTTCAATCAGCGCGCCCAGTTCGCGGCGGCGGTAGCGCACGACGTGCAGCACCGGGCCGAAAATCTCGCGTTTCAGCTCGTCGATATGGTTGAGTTCGATCAGCGTGGGCAGCACAAATGTGCCGTGCTCAAGCTCGCCGCCGTGCTGGCGCGCCTGCTGGAACACGGCGTGTCCGCTGGCGCGCATGGCCTCGATGTGGCGCTCGATGCCGCCCAACGCTTCGGCGTCAATCACCGGGCCGATGTCCACGGCCAGCGCGCCGGGGTTGCCGATGCGCTGCTCGGCCATCGCGCCCTTGAGCATGGTTATCACGCGGTCGGCGATTTCTTCTTGCAGGCACAGCACGCGCAGCGCCGAACAGCGCTGGCCCGCGCTGTCAAAAGCGGACGAAATCACATCGCCCACAACCTGCTCGGTCAGCGCCGACGAATCGACAATCATGACGTTCTGGCCGCCGGTTTCGGCAATCAGCGGGATGGGATGGCCGCCCGCGCCTAGTGTCGCGTCTTGCGCCTGAGTCCGGTTTTCTTCAGAGGCTGGCATACCGGCGGTTCGCTTAAGACGTGACCCTAGGCGCCCCGCCAGACTGCGCTGCAGAATGCGCGCCACCTCGGTCGAGCCGGTGAACATCACGCCCTGCACACGCGCATCGGTCACTAATTGAGCGCCCACGGTGTCGCCCCGGCCCGGCAGCAGTTGCAGCGCGGCTTGCGGCACGCCCGCCTGCCAAAGCAGCCGTACGGCTTCGGCGGCGATCAGCGGGGTTTGCTCGGCGGGTTTGGCCAGCACGGTGTTGCCAGCGGCCAGCGCGGCAGCGACCTGCCCGCTGAAGATGGCCAGCGGGAAATTCCACGGGCTGATGCACACAACCGGCCCTAGCGGGACGTGTGTGGCGGGGTTGAAATCGGCGCGGGCCTGCGCGGCGTAGTAGCGCAGAAAGTCGATGGCTTCGCGCACCTCGGCGACGGCATTGGAGGCGGTTTTGCCCGCTTCGCGCATGAGCAGGCCCATCAGGCGGGGCATGGCGGTTTGCATCAAGTCGGCGGCGGTGTCGAGCAACTCGGCGCGCCGGGCCGAGGGCATGGCGGCCCAGTCGGCGGCGAAGGTCTGGGCTTGGGCGAGTGCGGTTTCAACATCGCTGGCGGTGGCTTCCTGGACTTGGCCGACTATGTCGCGGTGATCGGCGGGGTTTCGCACGGGCTGGAGGGCGGCGGCGTTAGCCGTGGTTGCGGTTGCGGTTGCGGTTGCGGTTGCGGCAACAGTTTCGGCAGCGGTAGCCGCCAATTTAAAGCCTGCATGCGGCGCAATCGCGCTGGTTTCGCGCATGCTGGCATCGGCACCATCGGCACCATCGGCACCATCAGCACCATCAGCACCATCGCCGCTATCGGCCACGGCCACGGCGGTGTCGGTGTCGGTGGCCAGCATTGGCCCGGCGCGCCACGCGATTTGTGCGCTCTGGCGCAGCGTCTCGGCCAGCGTCTCCAGCGCCAGTTCGCTGGCCAGATCGAGGCCGTGCGAATTGGCCCGCACCGCGCCATACAACGCGGCAGGCAGCGCAATGCCCGGATGCGGCAGGCCGATTTGGCCTTCTTGCGCGGCCAGGCGCTCGACAACATCAACCGGGTCTTGCACCAGCGCGTCGATGGCGATGGACGCGTCGGCCATCTGGTTCACAAACGAGGTGTTGGCACCGTTTTCCAGCAGGCGGCGCACGAGATAAGCCAGCAGGGTTTCATGCGTGCCGACAGGCGCGTAAATGCGGCACGGGCGACCCAGTTTGCCCTCCGCCAGCGAGCCGACAACCTGCTCATACAGCGGCTCGCCCATGCCGTGCAGGCACTGGAATTCGTACTGGCCGCTCTGGTAATCGTCCGGCCCGGCCAGCTCGTAAATCGCGGCCAGCGAATGCGCGTTGTGGGTGGCGAACTGCGGATACACCGCGTCGGGCGCGGCCAGCAGCTTGCGGGCGCAGGCCAGATAAGACACGTCGGTGTACGCCTTGCGCGTGTAAACCGGGTAGCCGTCCATGCCGCCTTCCTGGGCACGTTTGATTTCGCTGTCCCAGTACGCACCTTTGACCAGCCGGATCATCAAGCGGTGGCCGCTGCGCCGGGCCAGATCAATCACGTAGTCGATCACCAGCGGGCAGCGCTTTTGATACGCCTGAATCACAAAACCGATGCCGTCAAACCCGGCCAGCTCTGGCTCAAAACACAGCTTTTCCAGCAGGTCGAGCGACAGCTCCAGCCGGTCGGATTCTTCCGCGTCGATGTTCAGGCCGATGTTGTAGCGCTTTGCCAGCGCGGCCAGTTTGCGCAGCAGCGGGTACAGCTCGTCCATCACGCGGCTGTATTGGGCGCGGCTGTAGCGCGGATGCAGCGCGGAGAGTTTGATGGAAATGCCCGCGCCTTCGTAAATGCCTTTGCCCGCCGCCGCCTGGCCGATGGCGTGGATGCTGGCTTCGTAAGCGGCCAGATAATGCGCGGCGTCTTCGGCGGTCAGCGCCGCCTCGCCCAGCATGTCGTAGGAATAGCGAAAGCCCTGCGCTTCCAGCGGGCGGGCGTGGGCCAGCGCCAGCGCAATCGTCTCGCCGGTAACGAACTGCTCGCCCATCATGCGCATCGCCATGTCCACACCTTTGCGGATCAGCGGCTCGCCGCCCTTGCGGATCAGGCTGCCCAGCGTGGCGCTGAGATGGTTTTCGCTGTGCGTGCCGACCAGCCTGCCGGTCAGCAGCAAACCCCAGGTGGCGGCGTTGACAAACAGCGACGGGCTGCGGCCCACATGCGCCGTCCACTGGCCGTGGCTGATCTTGTCGCGGATCAGGGCGTTGCGCGTGTCCGCGTCGGGTATGCGCAGCAGCGCTTCGGCCAGACACATCAGCGCCACGCCTTCCTGCGAAGACAGGGCGTATTCCTGCAGCAAACCCTGCACCAGCCCGGCGCGGCCCACGGCGGGTTTGCGCTCGCGCAGTTGCCGGGCGAGACGGTGCGCCAGTTGCTGCGTGGCGGCGTGCTGCACGGGACTCAAGCGGGCCTCTTTGAGCAGGCCGGGGAGAAGATCAGGCTCGGGCAGGCGGAACGCGGCGGTGATGGCGCGGCGCAGCGGCCCGCGTTGCACCGGCCCGTCCACAAACTGCGCAAAAGCAGCGCTTGGGGCAGCGCTGGCGCTGGCGTTGGCGTTGGTCGATTCGGGCTGGAAAGTGCCGGTGTTTGGGTCGTTCATGGCAGTTTTGACATCCTCCCCCGCCTGAAGGCGGGGGATTCCTACGGCGCTAGACATGAGTTGCCTCTTGCCTGGTCGCTTCGGTGGGTTCCTGTGGGCGGGCGCGGCGCAGATGTTTGCGAGCAGCTCAAGAAAAACATACCGCAACTTTAAGTTGATTCATGGCCGTGTGGTTCCAGAACCATACGGTTGCAAAAGTCATCACTGTTTCGTTTTGGCGCTCTGCGCTTGAGCGTGCCGATCAATGGAAGTT
>CAIYKK010000737.1 GCA_903926695.1 uncultured Burkholderiales bacterium | reverse complement strand
AGCCAACGAGAAGATTCAGTGGGTAGTCATTGACGGGGAGCCAAAGCTGGCAGGCATTTTTATGGTAATGAAGAACAAGGACGGCGAATTTCAAAGGCCTACTTCATCGCAAATTGTGCTTGCTGAAATCTATAAGAACAGCGTAGAAATTACTGATATCCAGAAATACCTGCTCAAGGAGTTGTGGCTCCAGCAAAAGTAGAATGGCTTCCTGATTAGCCCCCAAGTTCAGCCGGGCCCGTAAATGGACACTGAATACGCTGAATCATGAAAATTCCAAGTCAATATTTGACTATTTGGACTTTTCAAAGAGGTTTGTAAGCTGGTTTCAGAGATTTTTAGAATTTTCATGTGCCTGCTGAACTTTGGGTCTAATCAGGAATGGTTTTGACTCCAGTTTTGATCTCAAGCCGCAACTCAAACCATCACCGCCCCAATTCCAGACGAATTGCCATTTGAATGGGTTCACGGGCGGACAAAAGTTTCAACGTCACGGTTGAGCAGTGATGTAGTGCAGCAGGCGCTCACTGGAAAAGCGGTTGAGCTTGTAGTTTCTCAGCTCCGAGACGTGCGGTTGCGCAATGCCCAGAATTTTCGCGGCGGCAGCTTGCGTCAGCCCTTCGGCTTTCAGCAGGGCATTCAGACGCATAGCCAATTGAACGCGCAACTGACGCTCGTCAGAGTCAGGCAGCCCGAGATCGGCAAAAACATTGCCGCTCCCCGGTTCAACCATTTCCATCACCCCAGTCGCACCCGATGCCGCGCAATCTGCGCCCGCACCTGGCTTGGGGCCGTGCCGCCCAGAATATTGCGCGCATTGAGCGAGCCGCGCAAACTCAGCACGTCATAAACATCTTTTTCAATCGACGGGTTAAATTCTTGCAGCACGGCCAGCGGCAGTTCGGATAAATCGACCTGGTGCGCCGTGGCGGCTTTGACGGCGTGGGCCACGGTTTCGTGGGCGTCGCGGAAGGGCAGGCCTTTTTTCGTCAGGTAGTCGGCCAGATCGGTGGCGGTGGCGTAGCCGCGCAGCGCGGCGCGCTCCATCGCTTCGGGCTTCACGGTGATGCCGCCGACCATTTCGGCAAAAATGCGCAGCGTGTCTTTTAGCGTGTCCACGGTGTCAAACAGCGGCTCTTTATCTTCCTGATTATCTTTGTTGTAAGCCAGCGGCTGGCCTTTCATTAACGTAATCAAACCCATCAAATGGCCGACAACGCGGCCGGTTTTGCCGCGCGCCAGTTCGGGCACGTCGGGGTTTTTCTTTTGCGGCATGATGGACGAGCCGGTGGTAAATCGGTCGGCGATATTGATAAAACCAAAATTCTGGCTCATCCACAAAATCAGCTCTTCGCTGAAGCGGCTGATATGCACCATCGCCAGCGACGCAGCGGCAGTAAATTCAATCGCAAAATCGCGGTCGCTGACAGCGTCCAGGCTGTTTTGGCAGACTTGCGGCTGGCCGTTGTCATCGACCATGCCCAGCGTCACGGCGACGCGCTCGCGGTCCAGCGGGTAGCTGGTGCCCGCCAGCGCGGCAGCGCCCAGTGGCAGGCGGTTCACGCGGCGGCGCACTTCGAGCATGCGTTCGGCGTCGCGGCTGAACATTTCCACGTAAGCGAGCATGTGGTGGCCAAAGCTGACCGGCTGGGCGACTTGCAAATGGGTGAAGCCGGGCAGGATGACTTCGACGTTTTTCTCAGCAATATCGACCAGCGCTTTTTGCAGGT
>CAIYKK010000736.1 GCA_903926695.1 uncultured Burkholderiales bacterium | reverse complement strand
GTTTTGTGGATTTTTGGGCAGCGCGGCGGGCGATTTGGCGCTGACGCTGGGCGCACGCGGCGGCATTTATATTGGCGGTGGCATCGTTCCACGCCTGGGCGGGCGCTTTGATGCGTCGCCGTTTCGCGCCCGCTTTGAGGACAAGGGGCGCTTCAAGGCTTATCTGCAAGCCATTCCGACCTGGGTGATTGACAGCCCGGTGTCGCCCGCGCTGCAAGGCGCTTCGCTGGGGCTGTCGCTCAACCAGTGGTGAGCGGCTGACTGTCACGCTGCAGCGGCTTGGCCGGGCCGCTGCAGCTTTAGGTTGGCGTGATGCTCGGGTTGAGCACCACGCCGATTCCTCATCAGTGGCTGACTGCGCCGTCGGCGCCAAAGCCGGTCTGGGCGCGAACCCACTGGTCCGTGAAGGCCAGACGCTCTTTGGCAGCGCGTGGGCTCTTGTCGGTGATGGAGAACACATAACCCAGCAAGAATGCCAAAGGCATAGCGAACAACGCGGGCTGGTCATACGGGAAGATAGGCGTTGCGTAGCCCAGCACCGTGACCCACACCGACTTGGACAGCACCACCAGCACGACAGCAGCCGTCAGGCCACCGTAACCAGCCGCCAGCGCGCCGCGTGTGGTCAGGTCTTTCCAGTACATCGACATGAACAGCACGGGAAAGTTGCCCGCCGCTGCAATGCCGAAAGCCAGCGCCGCCATGAAGGCGACGTTTTGCTTTTCAAACGCAATGCCCAGCACCACGGCGATCAGGCCGATACCGAACGAAGCCATTTTGGAAACCTTGATTTCCTGCGCTTCGGAGACATTGCCCTTCTTGATCACGCGGGCGTACAAGTCATGCGAAATGGCGGAAGCACCGGCCAAAGCCAGACCCGACACCACAGCCAGAATCGTCGCAAAAGCCACAGCTGCCAGGAAACCCAGCAGCAGGTTGCCGCCGACAGCCTTGGCCAGGTGCATTGCCACCATGTTGCCGCCGCCGATGATCTTGCCGCCAATCGTGCCGCCTTCAAAGAACTCGGGGCTGGTGCCCACGATCACGATGGCGCACAGGCCCATCAAGAGAATCACATTGAAGAAGAAACCGACAAAACCAGCTGCGTACAGCACCGATTTACGCGCTTCTTTGGCATTGCTCACGGTGAAGAAACGCATCAGGATGTGCGGCAGACCAGCCAGACCAAACATCAGGCCCATTGCCAGCGAAATGGCGTTGACCGGGTCTTGCAACAGCTTGCCGGGCGCAAACAGCGCATCTTTGAGCTTGTGAACTTCGATGGTTTTGGCCGCCAGCGTGTTGAAGCTGAAACCAAACTGCGAAAACGCCAGCAGCATGATGACCGTGCCGCCAAACATCAGCAGGCAAGCCTTGATGATCTGCACCCAGGTCGTGGCAACCATGCCGCCGAAGGTCACGTAAACCACCATCAGGCAGCCCACGACGATCACGGCGATGTGGTAATCCAGCCCGAACAGCAACTTGATCAGCTGACCCGCGCCAACCATCTGCACGATCAGGTAAAAGCACACCACGGTGAGCGAGCCGATGGCCGCCATCGTGCGTACGCTGCCTTGATCGAGGCGGTAAGAGGTGATGTCGGCAAAGGTGAATTTGCCCAGATTGCGCAGGCGCTCGGCCATCAAAAACAAAATCATCGGCCAGCCGACAAAAAAGGCAATCATGAACAGGTAAGCATCGTAGCCGTTGGTATAAACCATCGCCGTCAGACCCAGCAACGTGGCTGCTGACATATAGTCGCCCGCCATCGCCAAACCGTTTTGAAAGCCGGTGATGCCGCCGCCAGCGGTATAAAAGTCAGAGGCCGACTTGGTGCGGCTGGCCGCCCAGTAGGTAATGCCCAGCGTCATGCCCACGAAAATCGCAAACATGATGATGGCAGGCACATTCAGCGGCTGCTTCTGGGTGATTTCAACTGCGCCACCGGCCAGCGCCGCGCTGGCCACCGCGCAAGAAGCGAGTCCAGCGGCGAGTTTGAGAAAGATTTTTTTCATTATTTTTTGCCTTTGGCTGATTCGTAGAGCAGCTGCTCGGTCAGCGCGTCAAACTCTGTATTAGCGCGGCTGACGTAAACCGCCGTGAAAATCCAGAACAAAATGAACTGGGCCAGACCAATCAGCAAGCCGGTGGTGACGAAGCTGTCCCCCAGCCGGATCGCCAGCACGGACGGATTAAAGGCCACCGTCATAAAGAGGCCGAAAAACAGCACCAGCACAATGCCGGTCAAGCTCCAGGCCAGGCGCTCGCGCTTGGTCACCAGTTCGGTGAATTTCGGATTTTTTAAAATCCGGGCGTAGATTTCAGAGCTCATGCGTCTTCCTTCAAGTTAAAAAACTGTTGTTTGTCGGGGCCATCAGAACATTTCGACCGACATGCGGTTGGTGGTGGCGCCAGCCTGGGTAATGGCCTGAAGCAAACCAGCTGCTTGTGGCAGCACCGATTCGGCGTAGAAGCGGGCGGTGATGATTTTGGCGGTGTAAAAAGCCGGATCGCTGTCGAGTTTATCTTGGGCAATCATCAAGGCGCGGGCCATCTGCCAGCCGCACAGCACCACGCCAGCGAGTTTAAGGTAGCTGACCGCACCGGCATACACCGTTTTTGGCTCGCTCTTGCCGTTGGCGACGACGAAGTCAATCGCACTTTCCAGCGCCAGTCGGCCTTGCTTCAGGGCTTGGCCCATCGCGGCGCAGTCTTCGCTGTCGTGCGCGGCCAGGTCTTGCTCGGTCACGGCAATTTGCGCGCACAGCGCTTTGGCAACGGCGCCCTTGTCGCGCAGCGTTTTGCGGCCCACGATGTCATTGGCCTGAATGGCGGTCGTGCCTTCGTAAATCGTCAGAATGCGCGAATCGCGGTAATGCTGGGCCGCGCCGGTTTCTTCGATGAAACCCATGCCGCCGTGAACCTGTACGCCCAGGCTGGTCATTTCAACCGACATTTCGGTCGAAAAGCCCTTGATGATGGGCACGAGGTAGTCGTACACCGACTGGTTTTGCGCCTGGACGGCGGCGTCTGGCGCGTGGTGCGCGGCGTCGCTGGCGGCGGCGGCCACGTAAGCCAGAGCGCGCGCGCCTTCGATGTGGGCGCGCATCGTCAGCAGCATGCGCTTCACGTCGGGATGGTTGATGATGGCGACCGGCCCGGCGGAACCGGCCAAATCGCGGCTCTGAACGCGGTCATGCGCAAAACGCACGGCCTGCTGATAAGCGCGCTCGGCGACCGAAATGCCCTGCATGCCAACCGCAAAACGCGCCGCATTCATCATGATGAACATGTATTCGAGGCCGCGATTTTCTTCGCCGACCACGTAGCCGACTGCGCCGCCGTGGTCGCCGAACTGCAGCACCGCCGTCGGGCTGGCCTTGATGCCGAGCTTGTGTTCAATCGACACGCACCACGCATCATTGCGCCCGCCCAGGCTGCCGTCGTCGTTGACCAGAAATTTGGGCACGACAAACAGCGAAATGCCTTTGACGCCTTCAGGCGCGCCGGGCACGCGGGCCAGCACCAGATGGACGATGTTGTCCGTCATGTCGTGCTCGCCGTAGGTGATGAAAATTTTGGTGCCGAACACTTTGTAAGTGCCGTCAGATTGCGGCTCGGCGCGTGAACGTACGGCGGCCAGATCGGAACCGGCTTGCGGCTCGGTCAAATTCATCGTGCCGGTCCACTCGCCGCTGATGAGCTTGTGGGCAAACTTGCGCTTCAGTTCGTCGCTGCCTGCGGTCAGCAAGGCTTCAATGGCACCGTCGGTCAGCATCGGGCACAGCGCGAACGACAGGCTGGCGGCATGCAGCATTTCGGCGCACGGCGTGGCGATCAGCTTGGGCAAGCCTTGGCCACCGAACTCGGGCGGGTGAATCACGCCCTGCCAGCCGCCTTCGGCAAACTGCTTGAACGCTTCTTTAAAACCCGGCGTGGTGGTGACGGCGCGGTCTTTCCAGCTGCTGGGGTTTTTGTCGCCTTCCCAGTTCAGCGGGGCGACGACGCCTTCGCAGAACTTGGCCGATTCTTCGAGCACGGCTTGGGCGGTGTCGATGTCGTAGTCTTCAAAACCGGGCAAGGCGCTGACTTTGGACAGGCCAGCGAGTTCCTGCATGGCAAACAGCATGTCTTTGAGAGGGGCTTGGTAGCTCATGGGCGCTTTCTAATAAGGATTAAATAAAGGGTTTTCAGGCGGCTGCGGCCTGGGATTGCGCAGCGGCGGCTTCGCGGATGGCGCGGCGGACGGACGAATCGACCTTGACCAGCGCTTCGCCGTCAATCACCAGCACGCCCTTGACGGTGCAGGTGGTTTCCAGCACAACGCGGCCACGGTCGGCGATGACTTCGCGCACCTTGACCGTGGCGTGAACCGTGTCGCCGGGGCGCACGGGGGCGAGGAATTTCAAATGCTGGTCCATGTAAATCGCGCCGGGGCCGGGCAGGCGATTCGCCACCGCCGCCGAAATCACGCTGGCCGACAGGAAACCGTGGGCAATGCGGCCCTTGAATGCGGTGCTGGCGGCGTACTCTTCGTTGATGTGAATCGCGTTGGTGTCGCCCGACACACCGGCAAACAGCACGATGTCGGCCTCGGTGATGGTTTTGGAAAATGTGGCGCTCATGCCCACGCTCAGGTCTTCAATGTCGTAGCCGTTCTGGTTGTTCATCGCTGTGTCTCCATGATGGTTGAAATTATTCTTTGCCAGGCTTACATGCCGCTGTAATTGGGTCCGCCGCCGCCCTCGGGCGTGACCCAGACGATGTTTTGCGTCGGGTCTTTGATGTCGCAGGTTTTGCAGTGGACGCAGTTTTGGGCGTTGATTTGCAGGCGGTCGGTGTTGTCGGCGTTTTTGACGAACTCATAGACGCCTGCGGGGCAGTAGCGGCTTTCCGGCCCGGCGTATTTCGCCAGATTAACGCTGACGGGGACGCTGGCGTCTTTCAGCGTCAGGTGCGCGGGCTGGTGCTCTTCGTGGTTGGTGTTGGAGATAAACACCGAGGTCAGGCGGTCGAAAGTCAGCTTGTTATCCGGCTTGGGGTAGCTGATCGGCTGGCACTCCGATGCGGGTTTCAGCATCGCGTAGTCGGGCTGGGTGCGGTGAATCGTCCACGGCGGGCTGTTGATGCCCAGTTTGGGCAAGAGCCACTGCTCGACGCCGGTCATGACGGTGCCGATGTACAGGCCTTTTTTGAACCAGCCCTTGAAATTCTTGGCTTGATTCAGTTCTTCGGCGAGCCAGCTGGTTTCGTAAGCTTTTGGATAGGCGCTGAGTTCGTCGTGCTGGCGGCCCGCCGTCACGGCCTCATACGCGGCGTCGGCGGCGAGCATGCCGGTTTTGATCGCCGCGTGGCTGCCTTTGATCCGGCTGGCATTTAAATAACCGGCCTCGCAGCCGATCAGCGCGCCGCCGGGGAACACCGTTTTTGGCAGGCTTAAAGCACCGCCCGCCGTAATCGCCCGTGCGCCGTAGCTGATGCGCTTGCCGCCTTCTAAATACTGGCGGATGGACGGGTGCGTTTTCCAGCGCTGCATTTCCTCGAACGGACTCAGATACGGGTTGGCGTAATCCAGCCCGGTGACAAAACCCAGCGTGACCTG
>CAIYKK010000735.1 GCA_903926695.1 uncultured Burkholderiales bacterium | reverse complement strand
GGCCAGTGCTGGCGCGCTGTGGACAGGAAAGCGGCGGTGTTCACCTGTTTGGCAAAAGTTCAACCGGGAAAAGCAGCATTCTTAAAGCCGCCTGCAGCGTATGGGGCGGCGCTGGATACCAACGAAGCTGGCGCACCACCGCGAACGGGCTGGAGGGCGCGGCGGCGTTGTTCAATGATTCTCTGCTCGCGCTCGACGAGATCAGCGAAGCCGACCCGCGCCAAGTCGGTGAAGTCGTGTACATGCTGGGCAATGGCCGGGGAAAGCAGCGCGCCGGGCGCACGGGTTCGGCGCGGGCGGTGACGCGCTGGTTAAGCAGCGTTTTATCGAACGGCGAAAACTCCATTGTCACGACGATGGCAGCAGGCGGGCAGCTTATCAAAGCAGGCCAGTCGGTGCGGCTGCTGGACGTGCATGTACAGCGCGCCCACGGCGCATGGGACAACCTGCACCACCTGGCAGACGGTACGGAGTTCTCGAACGCCATCAAGCAGGCGGCTACAAATGACTACGGCCACGCGGGCCGGGCGTTTCTGGAAAAGCTGACCCGTGACCATGACGGAAACTTTCGCGACGCGCTGGACAAGATCAAAGTTCAGCTCGAAGCCCATATCACCGGCAGCGAAGGGCAGGCCAAACGCGTAGCCGCCCGCTTTGCTGTCCTGGCGCTGGCCGGTGAACTGGCGACCGACTACGGCGTGACCGGCTGGGAACCGGGCGAAGCCATCAACGCCGCCGCAGTGGGCTTTGCCGCTTGGCAGTCAGAGCGCGGTGACAGCTGGCGGGTCAACTCAGAGGGCGGGCAGATCGTGGAAAAAATCACCGGCTTCATTGAGCGCCACGGCGACAGCCGGTTCTCAGACGCCGACAGCGACGACGACCACCGCGCCGCACTGGTGCGTGACCGCGCAGGCTGGTGGCGTAACGCCGATGGCGGGCGGGTGTACCTGTTCAACAAAGACGGCATGCGCGAAGCCCTGACAGGCTTTGACTTCAATCGGGCGCTTGACGCGCTGCAACAGGCCGGGCTTATCAGTGCGCCGGGGGCGATGGGTGAACGGGCGAAGAACCTGCGCATCCGTGGGCGGGCCATGAAGCTCTACGCCGTGCGGGTTGACGCCATCGAAGGAGGTGCGTGATGGGAATTCGCGACGTGCTGGCCTACCTCAATACCCGCCAAGCTGCTGCAACGCCTGCAACGTCTGAGAAAAACATGACGTTGCAGGAAAAACCCTTACAAATCAAGGCTGTAACGTCTGCAACGTCTGCAACGTCTAAAAATACTGACTCGCGTGAGAATTTCCAGAACCTCCCCCAGCCTGGCGCACTGAAACCGGCCAGCCAAGAGCCGCCCGAGCTGGTGACTGAACGGCCAGACCCTGACCGCTGGAGCTGGCCACACAGTTCGGCCATGACAAGCGGGGAGATTGACGCCTTCGCCGGACGCGCCAGCCAGTTCTATCGGCGCGGTATGCCATCGGTGAATGCTGAAGCGCTGGCCTACAAGCTGGTGAATCGTGATCGTGACGGCGACGATAGACGGCTGTGCCTGGAGTGCGCGCACCTGACCGGCCAGCGCGCCGCATGGCGCTGCGATCAGTGGAAGCGGGCTGGCATGGGCGCGGCTGGCATACCGGCTGGCATGGTGCTGCTGCTGCAACGCTGCGACGGGTTCAGGAACGCCAGCCGCTGACCTGACCCGACCCTCAAATTGAGGATAGCCACAAGGCCCGCCACTGAGCGGGCTTTTTCACGTCTGGCGACTGCACTTTCTCGATTGAAAATCAGCGACGGGGCTGTATGAAATCGCACAGCGTATGTATTAAAAAATACATCATATTTAATACATACACTGCATGAATCCATACGGACACCGTGCAGAAGTTATCGAAATCACAAGCAAAATCAACGACTTGCAAATTCAATGCCTTGGCCAGCCGCTCGCCGTGGCGAAGCTGGCGGCTTCCAGCTGGGGAAGTGGCGCACGACCTCCTACGGGCCTGGAGTTTTGAGGTTCTGACCACTGGCGCATGGTGCCGAACTACCCTAAGTTCACCCTAAGGTTTGATGAGGTACGCCTGGAGCTG
>CAIYKK010000734.1 GCA_903926695.1 uncultured Burkholderiales bacterium | reverse complement strand
GCCTTGCGTGAGCGCGGCGTGGTGGCGTGAGGCTGAGCCAACAGCGCACGCTTGGCTTGTTATTCGATAGTCAATTGCCTGCGCAAAAAATGATCAATCAATGAAGAACCCATCGTTGAGCAGCCGTTCCACCGCAGCACTGCGCCCCGTTTCTGCCCGCCGGGTTACGTCACGAATGCACAGCGCGTCACGCACCGGACTCACACAGCGCAGCGTATCCCGGTAGCCTTGCTCAATCCAGCTTTCGATGGATGACAACTCAAAGCCCAACAGGTCGCCCAACGCGCCTTTGCGTTCAATACCGCTGGGGCGAATTTCGATAATGGTTGTGTTCGGGTAGTCGTGCCGATTCCACAATGCGCCGTCACTCAGGTGCGTAACGATGACATGCTTGCAGCCATGAGTAATCAGTGGCGTGATCGGCGTATTGCCGCTGGATGTTTTCCAGCCACCAATGCCGCCATCCACATATTTCTTGCCGTTCACTTCCTGTCTGGGGAAAGCCAACGGAATGGCGGCGGAGGCCAGCAAGGCTTTTAGGCGTTCGTCAGTAGTGGCCAGTTCGCTCAAGCGAATGTAATCCGACTGTGCCGTGTCGCGGCCCAGCAGCCCACCAACAATAGCTCTCATGTCCTGCTCCAGCCCCTGCGACGGATATAACGACACCCACATCGGCACCCCCGTTGAAAGGTCAGGCAAGCTGATGTACTTTTGAATCAAGCCCTCCACATGCTTGTCGCAGTACAGGCTAATTTCTGGCACTCCAAAATAGGCACTGGCCGCGCCAATCGCCTGTACAACCGGGCCGCCTACGGGCAAATAGACCGATGCTAACGATGCCGCCAGTCTGGCAGCCATCAGGGTAGAACCTTTTAATCTCAGTGATGTTGGGCTGTCCGTGCTGCCCAAGGCGCACCAAGTTTCCTGCATGCGTTCAGCCGCCACAGACAGGCTGGGAGCCGAAGCCACCATCGCGGCATTCAGGCTGCCAATGCTGGCACCACTGACCGCATCCACCACCACGCCCAACTCACTAAGACCACGCAACACGCCTGCCTGATAGGCACCTTTGGCTCCGCCGCCAGACAATACCAGTGCCACAGTGGCGTTCAGCATAAAGACTCCTTCGTCAACACGGTTTCGGCGAGCATGTGCTGCACCAGTTTGGCGGGACCAGCGCTGCGCGGCAACACCAGCGACTGCAATGCGCTGCCACTGCGGTCAGCAAGCACAGCAGGCAGTGGACAAATGGCGGCATTAGGGTAATCGGCTGCTAGACAGCCAATCAATGCATGATTTTCCGGCAGTGCGCGGTGCTGCTGCACTTCTAGCCAATCGGCCATCGGACGTGGCAGGTCGCTGTCGCCACAATCGCGCCGCATTTGTGCCGTGAGCTTGTTGCACACAGTTTCCAACATGCGTTCACAACGAGGGTCAGGCATAGCCTGTCGGCTGAGTTGGCGCTGAAAATCGCCAAAATCGCCCCATTGCAGTTCGTTACATGCCATAAACAGGCGCTCCAGTGGAGAAAACAACTGGTAATGCCCCGCGCTCCACTTGCTCAACACAAACTCAATGTGTGCATCCACCAAGTCCAGCCTTTCCAGCCGGGCTGTGCGTAGTTCTAGGCTGGTCAAGCGTGGGCCGTAGTTGGCGACAATGGCATCCATCTGTTGCCACACTGCGTCGAACTGTTTCGTGAATTTCACGTTCATCCGCATCACGCCAGCCCGCGTTTCTGTCAGCTTTTCCGTGATGATTTCCACCGCTAGGTCGCTGCGCGCCACATGATGCTGCAGGTCTTGCAGGCCGCTGAAAGCAGCGCTCAACCCGGCATGCAAGTTCTGGTCAATGTGCTGCTGGCGGCACTCAGTGACCCCGGTCGCCAAGTCAAATACGCGGCTTAAAAGGCTCTTTTCTTTGCGACGAACCCGCAAGTGATCGTCCACCACTTCCAAACCATTGATCCAGTCAATCAGGGCTTTGTCAGTGAGTTGCGGGTGGCGCTGCAGGAGTTGAACGTCGGTTCCATCGTGGGGATGAGTGGGCGTATTCACGTTGTGTGCCTCCCGGTTCATGGGAACTGGGTTGATCGCTCAACGGCTGTCAGTTCAGTTTGTGTCTCCAGCGTGTCAGCATGAACTTTTTTTTGCAGCTGAGCTATGTGCTCAAGTACCTGCTTAATCTTGCTCTGCTCTTCCTGGCTTTTGTTTTTGTCCTGAATGCTTTGCAACAGATTGCCTCGGTAGCCCTCAAGATCGACACTGAGTTTGCCAAGTGCTGTATTGATTTCCGGCATCACTTTTTGTTCAATGTGCTCCGTCATATTTTTTACAAAATCTTTGAAGCCGTTTTCGAGGCTAGCTACCACCTGCGTCTGTATTTTTTCTAAATC
>CAIYKK010000733.1 GCA_903926695.1 uncultured Burkholderiales bacterium | reverse complement strand
ATGTCCAGCTCGCCAAGTCGGCGGCGGGCGGCGGCGAAGCGGCCAGAGCCAAACACACCGCACGCGGCAAACTGCTGCCGCGTGAGCGCGTGCAGATGCTGCTCGACCCCGGCACGCCGTTTCTCGAAGTTGCGCCGCTGGCCGCGCTCGGCATGTACCACGGCGACGCGCCCTGCGCCGGTCTCATCATCGGCATCGGGCGCGTCAGCGGCGTGGATTGCATGATCGTCTGCAACGACGCGACCGTCCAAGGCGGCACCTACTACCCGCTGACGGTGAAAAAACACCTGCGCGCCCAGGAAATCGCCCAGCAAAACAACCTGACCTGCATTTATCTGGTCGATTCCGGCGGCGCGAACCTGCCCAATCAGGATGAAGTGTTCCCGGACCGCGACCATTTCGGGCGCATTTTCTTCAACCAGGCGACCATGAGTTCGCTGGGCATTTCACAAATCGCCATCGTGATGGGCAGTTGCACCGCAGGCGGCGCTTACGTGCCCGCGATGAGCGACGAATCCATCATCGTGAAAAATCAGGGCACGATTTTTCTGGGCGGCCCGCCGCTGGTCAAAGCCGCGACGGGCGAAGTCGTCAGCGCCGAAGATCTGGGCGGTGGCGACGTGCATACGCGGCTGTCGGGCGTGGTCGATCACTTGGCGCAAAACGACATGCACGCGCTGGCGCTGGCCCGCGCTTCGGTCAAAAACCTGAATAAAACCAAAAATCCGCCGTCCGCCGGACGCGCCCCGGCAGCGCCGCTGTTCCCGGCGCAGGAGCTGTACGGCGTGATTCCGACGGACACGCGCAAGCCCTTTGATGTGCGCGAGATCATCGCCCGCATCGTCGATGGCAGCGAGTTCGACGAATTTAAAGCGCGCTACGGCACGACCATCGTCTGCGGCTTTGCGCACATCGAAGGCATGGCGGTCGGCATCATCGCCAACAACGGCATCTTGTTCAGCGAGTCGGCGCTGAAGGCCACGCACTTCATCGAGCTGTGCTGCCAGCGCAAGATTCCGCTGGTGTTTTTGCAGAACATCACCGGCTTCATGGTGGGCCGCAAGTACGAAAACGAAGGCATCGCCAGAAACGGCGCGAAGATGGTCACGGCGGTGGCGACGGCGGCGGTGCCCAAATTCACCGTCATCATCGGCGGCAGTTTTGGCGCGGGCAATTATGGGATGTGCGGGCGGGCGTTTTCGCCACGCTTCCTGTGGATGTGGCCGAATGCGCGCATCAGCGTCATGGGTGGCGATCAGGCCGCTGGCGTGCTCGCCACCGTCAAGCGCGACGGCATTGAAGCCAAAGGCGGCGCGTGGAGCGCAGAGGAAGAAGCCGCGTTCAAAGCGCCGATTCGCAGCCAGTACGAACACCAGGGTCACCCGTATTACGCGACGGCCCGCCTGTGGGACGACGGCGTGATCGACCCCGCCGACACCCGCCGCGTGCTCGCGCTGGGGCTGAGCGCTGCGCAGAATGCGGCCATTCCTGAGACGAAATTCGGCCTGTTCAGAATGTGACCGGCAGAATGCTGACCATTTGAATGGGAAAATTTTTCATGAAATGGCGCTTTCAACGCAACGCCTTGCTGCTGGCTTTGTTCACCGCTGGCGCGGCGGTTGCCCAGACTCAAGCGACTCAAACCCTCAGCGAGCCTTTGGGCGAGCAGGTGGTGATGGTGCCCAAAGGCGCGGGCCGCGATGCCATTGCGCTGGAAACGACGATTTACCGCCCGCCCGGAACCGGGCCGTTTCCCGTCGTGCTGATTAACCACGGCAAGGCCGAAGGCGACACCCGCTTGCAGGTGCGGGCGCGCTATGTGCTGGCGGCGCGGGAGTTTTTGCAGCGCGGTTATCTGGTCGTGGTGCCGATGCGCCAGGGCTTTTCCAAATCCGGCGGCGCCTACATTGCCAGCCGCTGCGACCCGGAGGCCAATGGCCGGGCGCAGGCGCAGGACATTGTTGCTACGCTGTCTTACCTCAAAACCCAGCGCGATGCCGACTTGTCGCGCATTGTGGTGGTCGGGCAGTCGCACGGCGGCCTGACCACGATGGCGTTTGGCACGCTGAACTATCCCGGTGTCAAGGGGTTGATTAACTTTGCGGGCGGCTTGCGGGCGGTTTCCTGCGTGGGCTGGGAGGCGCGGCTGACCAGCGCTTTTGGTGCTTACGGCAAAGATGTGCATGTGCCTTCGCTGTGGTTCTATGGCGACAACGACTCGTATTGGCAGCCTTGGCTGTACCGCGAGATGCACCAAAAGTATGTCCAAGCCGGTGGTCAAGCCCGTTTGGTGGCTTTCGGCAAGTTTGGCGAAGACGCGCACAGCCTGCTCGGTGCCCGGCTGGGCGTGCCGATCTGGCTGCCGGAAGTTGAAAAATTCCTCGATGAACTCAAACTGCCCACGCGCAAGCTGCACAGCCTCACACTGGTGGCGCACGATGGCCCGGTGCCGGTGGCAACGGGTTTTGCCGCGTCGCAGGATGAAAAAGCGCTGCCCAACGTCAAACAGCCCGCCCGCGACGGTTATTTAAAGTACCTCAGCGCCGAGGAACCCAAGGCTTTTGCCGTCTCGCCCAAAGGCGCGTGGTCTTACGTCACGGGCCGCGCCAACGCGATGACTCTGGCGTTGGAGCGCTGCAACGGTTTCGCCAAAGAAAACACCTGTCAGTTGTATGCGGTGGATGAAACCGTGGTCTGGAAGAAGTAACACCATGTTTTTCAAAAAGCGCTTTAGCATAGGCGGCTGTCTGTTTTGAAAAGAAAGAATTCCTATGTTGACCAGTATTCATATCGAAGGCTTTAAGGGCTTCAAGGACACGCTTATCGCGCCCATGCGCAAAGTTAATTTGATTTTGGGCGGACAAAACGTGGGGAAGACTTCGCTGCTGGAGGCAGTTTATTTGGGGGCGAGTGAGATTAATAATTTCCAGCAGCTTCCTACGCTGTTTCGTGTCGCAGAAGGACGTGACAGGCAACGCTATCTGCAGTCGGTTCTGGGAGGTAAGGGAAAATGGGGAATTGATTTAGAAGATGATTCTATAAGATCGCTCCGCACAACAAATAATTCAGATGTAAATTCTTTTCCTTTGAGTTTCGTAGAAGATGATGGGGTAAAGGTAAGGCGATATATTTATGGGGAAAATATTGCTTTGCAAAATCAAGTCATGGCGCATAAATGGAGTGAGAAGCCAGGAGAATTGGAAACGCCTGAAAATGCCGCGAAAAATATTGAATTTATTAATCCTCTGGCGGTATCCGTTCATTTACCAAATCAGTTTGATGTGGCGCAACTATTCGATAAAACCATCATAGCCCGAAAGAAAAAAAATCTTTTGAGCATGTTGCACCGTATTGATCCGCGTCTGGAAGATATGCACTCCCTCTCGCCAGATGGCGAGCAGCGAATATATGTAGAGCTGGAGGGCGATGGCGAAGCGCTGCCCCTACCGCAACTGGGCCACGGATTTTCCCGCTTGGTGTATTTGTATTGCAGTTTGCTGGTGACAGACGCTAAATTGGCGCTGATCGACGAGGTTGAAAATGGCATTCATTATTCGTCGCTGCCTACGCTGTTTCAAGGCATTCAGGATATTGCCGCCAAGCATGACGTTCAAACCTTGATGACCACGCACAGCTGGGACTGCATTCGCGCCGCCTACAAAACCTTTGCCGATGCTGGTAAATTGGAAGATTTCCAGCTGATTCGTCTGGAGCGCGATGGCGACAATATCCGCGCCGTGATGATTAACGATGAAATGCTGGACACGGTGATGGAAGCGGGTTATGAAGTCCGGTAACGCCATGAAACCCGTTAAGACCGGCAACGAGGCCATCACCGCGCCCGTGCTGCTGCTGGTTGAAGGCCAGGACGAAGAGTATTTGGTGCAAAAAATGTGCGAGCAGTGGTTCGGGCCGCGCGCTGAACAAATTGACATTGAATGCGTCGGCGGATTTACCAATTTCCCCAAGCGGTTCAAGGCGCTGAAGGTTCGCAGCCTCGGGCCATTGAAAATCGTCGGCATTATTGCGGACAGTGAAGAAGACGCCGCCGCGACCGCGCAGCGCTGGGCGGCTTTGTTCAACGACGTTGAGCCGGTCATCAATCGCCCCTGCAAAAAGCTGCAACTGCCCCGCGATGACGCGCCCGGTGCTTTTGAGGCGCTGGTGCTTGACGCCTGGGCGGGCGATCCGGTTGCCGAGTGCGCCATCTATTTCCGCGATTGCGTCAGCCCGCATTTGGGCGAACGCACGCTGGCGCAGAAAGACAAAATCGCCGTGCAGGCGTGGCTCAGCGCTAAATTGGGCAACGCCTACGGCAATGTGTTCAAGGCACAAAAAGATTCAAAACAGCCGCTTTTGAATTACGACCACGAGGCTTTTGCGCCGATTAAATCGTTTATTGAAACCTTATTGGCCCAAGCAGAGGCCGGAGTCACCCAATCATGAGCGCCTTGCAAATCACCCAAACCGGCGCTGTAGCCTGCATCACCCTCAGCCGCCCCGACGTGCGCAACGCCTTCAACGACGAGGTGATTGCCGAGCTGACGCAGGCTTTCACCGTGCTTGGCCAGGCCGCCGAAGTGCGCTGCATCGTGCTCGCCGCCACCGGCCCGGCCTTTTGCGCCGGGGCCGATCTGAACTGGATGCGCCGCATGGCCGACTACACCCGCGACGAAAACCTCGCTGACGCAGGCGTGCTGGCCGAGATGCTGCGCGCCATCTACGAATGCCCCAAGCCGACGATTGCCCGGATTCAGGGCGATGTGTACGCGGGCGGCATGGGGCTGGTCGCGGCTTGCGACATGGCCGTCAGCGTCGATACGGCGAACTTTTGCCTGAGCGAAGTCAAGTTGGGCCTGATTCCGGCCACCATCAGCCCTTACGTGATCCGGGCGATGGGCGCACGGGCGGCGCACCGCTATTTCCTCACCGCCGAGCGTTTTGACGCGAAAGAGGCGCACCGAATCGGCTTTGTGCATGAAGTCGTCAGCGCCGATCAGCTCGATGCCAAAGTCACCGAACTGACCAGCGCCCTGACCAGCGCCAGCCCGAACGCCGT
>CAIYKK010000732.1 GCA_903926695.1 uncultured Burkholderiales bacterium | reverse complement strand
GAACTTCCCGGCGGACAAACTGCGCTGCTGGCGGCGCTTCGCCACATTGCAGAGGCGCAAGGCATGACGGCTGTGGCTGCGCGTGCGGGCATACCCCGCGAAAGCCTCTACCGCGCCTTGAGTCCCAAGGGCAACCCGACTATCAAGACATTTTTGGCCGTGATTCGCGGGACTGGCCTGCACCTGGACGTGAGCCGTGAACCTGCCCACGCCTGACAAACAACGCTTCGCCAGCGTCTGGGATGCGCTGGAAGACACGCCCCCCAGCAAGCGGCCCGCATGAAGGCCCGCTCTGCGCTGCGGATGGCCATTGAAGCCGAACTCATGGCCTACCCCGTCGCCATTGAACCCGGAAACGACACGACCGCCTGGGGCGTGGTTGTTCCTGACCTGCCCGGCTGCTTTTCGGCGGGCGACACGCTGGAAGAAGCCATGATTCAGGCTGAAGAAGCCGTGACCGTCTGGATTGAAGCCGCGCTTGATGACGGGCAGGACATTCCCGCGCCCTCCGCCATTGAGGCACTACGCGCTGTGTATCCTGAATTTCAGGGCTGGCTGTGCGTGCCGGTGAAGATTGGACCCGGCCATGCTGGATAACGCCGTGGAGCGCGTCAATATCAGCCTGCCGCGCCGCGTATTGCGCCGCCGGACGCCAGTGCCCGAATGGCTGGTGAAACCCGCTCAGACTTGATTGCCCGGCTGGGCGTTGAAAGGCGCGAGCCAGTAGCGCGGCCTGGTCTTTGACTCCAATGGTGATGGTGGTCATAATTCGGGGTGAGCGGTTGTTTCCAATGGGAATGGTTAGATGCAGCGGGTCTGCCCCTATGATTCGGTTCGAATCCGACGCCGCTCACTTCTCAAGCAGCACATAGCGGTTCACTGCCGAATAGGCAGCTTAGAAAAGCACGGCATCAAGCGTCGGGCGCAAAACTAGGTTCACTGCCGAATAGGCAGCTTAGAAAGACGAGCTTGTGCAGGATGTGCGGGTCAGCAAGTTCACTGCCGAATAAGCAGCTTAGAAATTGCCGCGCAGCGCCTGGCGCTCCAGCGCGACGTTCACTGCCGAATAGGCAGCTTAGAAACAGCGCTCCCACAGCGGCATATCGTCGGGCCAGTTCACTGCCGAATAGGCAGCTTAAAAAAGAAGGCTGCGGGGTTGGTCACCTTGCAACCGTCTTACATCCGCCCTTACATCGGCAAACAAAAAAGCCTGCCGTCAAATTGACAGCAGGCTTTTTTTATGTCACTTGGTAGGGCGTCACGGACTTGAACCGTGGACCAAAGGATTATGAGTCCTGCCAATATAGTATTTGCCATTGTTGACCTGCGTTGATAGACTCTATGAAAATCAACAACTTAGGCCGTTTTTCAGACAACTAAGCCGCCTGAATGTTGATTGATATTCGCCAAAATAGCCGAAAAGTGGCTACATGGTGGCTACATGGACTGACCAATGGGTCATTAAGAGAAAAAACAATGGCAAGACCCAAGAAAACAGATGCACCAGACTTGAACGAATCGCACGAGCTGACAGCCGGGCTTATCGAGCGCTTGACCTGCCCGGCTGGAAAGCTGCAAGCCTTCATGCGCGATGCCAAAGCGCCCGGCCTGCGGGTGCGTGTGACCGCTGCCGGTTCCAAGTCCTATGTGTTTGAGGCCAAACTGAACCGGCAAACCATCCGCCGAACCATCGGGGACGTTCGTGCCTGGAGCATTGAGGCCGCCCGCAATGAGGCAAACCGCTTGCGCGTGACCCTGGACGCCGGAACAGACCCCCGCGAAGTAGAGCGTGACCGGCTGGCCGCCGCCATTGAAAAGAAAGCCGCCGCCGCCGTCCAAGTGGAGGCCGACAAGGTGGCCGCCCTGACCGTTGCCGAAGTCTGGAGCGTGTACCTGGCTGAACGCCGCCCGAAGTGGGGCGATATGCACCATGCCGACCACATCCGCTTCACCAAGGCCGGGGGCGTGCCTGCCAACCGTGGAACCCGTGGCCGGGGCGTGACCATTGCCGGGCCGCTCTACCCTTTGATGGCGCTGCCCTTGCGTGAGTTGAACGCCCCCACAATCGAAGCGTGGGCCGCCCATGAAGCCACGACCCGCCCAACTGCTGCCCGGCTGGCCTGGCGTCTGCTGAAGGTGTTTTTGAGCTGGTGCGCTGAACAACCCGACTATGCCGCGCTGCTGCCCGCCCGTAACCCCGCCAAGACAACCCGAAGCCGCGAAGCCTTGGGCAGGCCAGCCGAAAAGCAGGATGCTTTGCTGAAGGAACAGCTTTCTGTCTGGTTTGAAGCCGTGCAACGAATCGGCAACCCGACAGCCGCCGCCTACCTTCAAACGCTGCTGCTGACGGGCGCAAGGCCGGGCGAAGTGCTGGCGCTGCGCTGGGAAGACGTGAACACAAAATGGAAGGGCTTGACCATCCGCGACAAGGTGGAAGGCGAGAGGGTCATTCCGTTGACGCCCTATGTGTCGCACCTGCTGGCCGCCCTGCCCCGCCGCAATGAATTCGTTTTTGCCGGGGCTGGCGGTGCCATGAGTAAACCCCACAAGCCACACGCGACCGCCTGCGCTGTGGCCGGTATCGACGGCCTGACCCTGCACGGCTTGCGCCGCTCATTCAAGAGCCTGACAGAGTGGCTTGAAGTGCCCGTGGGCGTGGTGGCGCAAGTCATGGGCCACAAACCCAGCGCCACGGCTGAAAAGCACTACACCGTGCGCCCGCTTGACCTGCTGCGGGTTCACCACGAAAAGATTGAAGCGTGGATT
>CAIYKK010000731.1 GCA_903926695.1 uncultured Burkholderiales bacterium | reverse complement strand
AGTGCCCGCCACCTACCCGCCTGACGTTGCCAGCGCAACTTTATGCGGGGCTGCCGCTACGGCAAGCGCCCGGAAGAGGCCATCGGCCTGTATTTTGCCTGCCATGGCCTGCGCGAAGCCTCGTAACCCTGCGCCTCATCAATGGCCTGACTTTTTCATGGGCGATAATTGAGGTCCAGCTTGACGTTTACGTCAACGTCAATCCAAGACTCTTTTTCTCCCCTTTTCCCTTCCACAATTTTCATTTCCAACTTCAAAGGAACCATCTCATGGACATCGCAGGCAAAGTATTTATCGTTACCGGTGGCGCATCAGGTCTGGGTGAAGGCACGGCGCGCATGCTGGTCGCCAACGGCGGCAAGGTCGTGATTGCCGACATGCAGGCTGAAAAAGGCGAAGCCATTGCCAAGGAACTCGGCGAAGACAACGCCGCCTTCGTCAAATGCGACGTGAGCCAGGAAGCCGACGGCCAAGCCGTCGTCGCCCAAGCCGTGGCAATGGGCAAGCTGATGGGCTTGGTGAACTGCGCAGGCATCGCACCGGGCGAAAAAACCGTCGGCAAAAACGGCGCGCACAGCCTGTCACTGTTTGCAAAAACCATCACCGTCAATCTGGTGGGCAGCTTCAACATGATCCGCCTGGCCGCCGAAGCCATGAGCAAGAACACGCCCGAAGCCACCGGCGAGCGCGGCGTCCTGATTTCCACCGCTTCCGTCGCGGCCTATGACGGCCAGATGGGTCAGGCCGCTTATGCTGCCTCCAAGGGCGGCGTGGTCGGCATGACGCTGCCGATTGCTAGAGATCTGGCGCGCAACGGCATCCGCAACATGACGATTGCCCCCGGCATTTTCGGCACGCCGATGATGTTCAGCTTCACGCAGGAAGTGCAGGACTCGCTGGCCGCCGCCGTGCCGTTTCCGTCGCGCCTGGGTACGCCGCAGGATTACGCCAAACTGGCCAAACATATTTTTGAAAACGACATGCTCAATGGCGAAGTGATTCGCCTTGATGGCGCGATTCGGCTGGCACCGCGCTGAACGCGATTCATCTTTTTTTACTGCAAAATTTTTTGCAGTACCTATATAATCAGCAGCAACACACCCGCCACACGTCTTGGTTTCGGCCAAGGTTCTGCGCAAGCAGACCGTGCAAAAGGCGGGTTTTCTTTGCGCGAAAGCTTTTCTTGGCAAAGTCCACTTTCTCCAAACTTGCAGCAACATCCGAGCAGCTTCTGCAAAAGCTGAAGGATCAAGGACTGGTGGTGTCGGCAGCCACAGAATCACAAGCACTTGCGTACTTGCGCGGCGTTGGGGCTTATCGCCTCAAAGGCTACTGGTTTCATCTGGTAGACCCAGCCACCAAACGGTTTCCGGCAGGCTACACATTTGAACGCATTGCTAACCGCTGCGAGCTTGACCGCGAGGTACGTGCTGCCACCATCGAAGCCATTGACCGCTTGGAAGTCGCCATCAGAGCGGTCATCGCCAACCACCTAAGCCTCAAACATTCACCGCATTGGTTTCTGAACTCCGCAGTCTTCAAACCAACAGAGCGCTGGGGCATGGGCCAGTTGATTGGAAAAATCGAGCAAGAAGTCAACAGAGCCAAAGAAAAACGCTTTGTGACGCACTACTTTGAACATCATGATGATCCGTACCTGCCTCCCAGCTGGGCCATCAGTGAATGCGTCACTTTTTCGATGTGGTCGCACACCTATGCCATCTTGCGCGATCCAAACGACAAAAAGGCTATCTGCAAACGCTTTGGCATTGAGCAGGCGGAGGTCTTTCAGTCATGGATTCACACGCTGACCTATATCCGCAATTTAGTGGCTCATCACGGCCAACTACTAAACGTACAGCTGCGCGTCCCTCCGACGGGTTACAAGCGGGCAAGCATCAAGTTCAAAAAACAAGAGCCAAAATCGTTCTATGCAGCCGCTACGGTGATTCACTTCCTGCTCGAAAAGACCGGCTTACCGCACCGATGGAAAGCTGATCTTGAAGCCATCTTTGAACGATATCCTTGCGTTGACCCTCTAGATTTAGGCTTTCCTTCAGACTGGGCTGACAAGCCCGGCTGGTAACACGCCCCAGTCATCTCGGCTAGCATGAACGCTCCCCACCCAGTCGGAGCCTTCATGACCCTAGCACCGCGCATCTTGTATCACCCGTTTTGGGGTCAATCGCCCGTATGGCTGCGCGCCTTGAGTGCCGTGCTATGCACCTGCGTTCTGGCCGGATGCGCCAGCGCGCCGCCCCTCACAGCACCGAATTCCGCGCCCGTTCAGCCCGAAGCCGCCTCCGGTTTCAGCGCCAAACCCGGCTGGGCAACCACGCGTTTTGCCGTCGCCGCCGCCAATCCACTGGCCACCGACGCGGGCTACCAGATTTTGAAAGCAGGCGGCAGCGCCATCGACGCGGCCATTGCCGTGCAAATGGTGCTGGCGCTGGTCGAGCCGCAGTCCAGCGGCATAGGCGGCGGCGCGTTTTTGCTCTATAGCAATGGCCGCACCGTTGAAGCCTTTGATGGCCGCGAAACCGCGCCTGCCGCCGCCGATGAAAAGCTCTTTATCGGCGGGGACGGCAAGCCGCTGGCGTTTTACGACGGTGTGGTTGGGGGCCGCTCAGTCGGCGTGCCGGGCGTGGTTCGCATGCTGGAATTGGCGCACCGCCAGCACGGAAAATTGCCGTGGGCGCGGCTGTTTGGACCCGCCATCGCGCTGGCCGAGGGCGGTTTTCAGGTCAGCCCCCGGCTCGCTGGCCTGCTGAAAAATGACAAATACCTGAAAAACGACCCCATCGCCGCCGCCTATTTCTACCAGCCCGACGGCGCGCCGCTGGCCGTCGGCACCCGGCTGCGCAACCCTGCGCTGGCCGACGTGCTGCGCCAGATTGCCGCCCGAGGCGCGGACGCGCTGCACGCCGGCCCAGTCGCCCAAGCCATCGTCAGCAAGGTGCAAAGCCACCCGACCAATCCCGGCAAGCTGGCCCTGAGCGACCTGGCCAATTACCAGCCCAAAAAGCGCGAGCCGCTCTGCACCGACTACAGCGCCAGCGGCAAAGCTTACCGCCTGTGCGGCATGCCGCCGCCCAGCTCGGGCGCGATTGCCATAGCGCAAATTCTGGGCATCTTGAGCCACACGAGCGCCGCCAGCCTCCCGCTGATCAACGGCAAAGACGGCCTGCCAATGGCCAACGGCACGGGCAGCGCGCCCGGCACCGCCGCGCCCACCAACGACAAGGGCAGCCTGCCGCAGGCAACCGTCACGGGCAACGCGCCCGGCACCGCCGCGCCCACGCCGTCCGCCGACTGGCTGCACCTCTACACCGACGCGTCGCGCCTGGTCTTTGCCGACCGCGCCCAGTACGTGGCCGACCCCGATTTTGTCCAGCCGCCCGGCGGCAGCTGGATCAGCCTGCTGGACGACAACTACCTGCGCCAGCGCGCCAGCCTGATCCAGCCCGGCGGCCCGAGCCTGAAAACCGCCCTGCCCGGCGCACCCGGCGCTGTCACAACCGCCTACGCGCCCATGCCAGAGCAGCCCGAATACGGCACCTCGCACATCAGCATCATGGACGCCTTCGGCAACGCGCTCGCCATGACGACGACGATTGAAGACCAGTTCGGCGCGCGCCTGATGACCGACGGCGGCACCGGCAAGCCGGGCGGTTTT
>CAIYKK010000730.1 GCA_903926695.1 uncultured Burkholderiales bacterium | reverse complement strand
TCCACTGCACGCGCAGCCGCTGGCCAAAGCGGATTTGTTCGATGGCCAGATAGCGCTGGGCCAGTTCGATTTCCTGCGCCAGCGTGACCGATTCGGTCGGATCGGCCAGCGCGTGGCGAAACAGCTCGCTCAGGTCTTCAAGGACCGTTTCGGCCTGGGCGGGTTCAGCGCGCACCAATGCAATCGCACTGTTGAGCGTGTTGAACAAAAAATGCGGCCGGATGCGCGACTGCAATTCAGCCAGCCGCGCCGCCGTGGCCGCTGGCGTGAGCGCCTTGGCGCGCCAGAACAAACCGGCCATCACCACCGCCGACAGCAGCGCGCCCGCCGCTGCACTGCCCGCCCACTGCACCGACGCCTGCCGCCCGAGCAGCGCGAGCAGGCCGCAGCCGTACAGCCCCGCCGCCGCGCCGATCAAGGTGCCAGCCAGCCACTGCCGCGCCAGCGCCAGCCGGTTCAGCGCCGACTTGAGCAGGCACACGGCGACCAGCCAGACCAGCGTCGCAGGCAGTACGCCCGCCGTGAGCAGCGCAAAGCGCAGCAGCCAATCGACAAAATCGTCCACGGCAAACATCGCGCCCACGCCGACGACGGCCTGCACAAACAGCACAGCGCGCAGCACGACGCCGACATGGCAGGCGTCAAACATGCTGGGGCGCACGGGCAGGCGCATCGCCGCCTCTTCAGGCGAAAGAGAGCTGGGCGGGTAGGCGGTTTCGTCGAACTTGCTCGGGTCGGTGGACAGCGTCATGGTGTGCGGGACATTCATCCAGCGGCAGATTCAACCCGCCCCTCCAGATGATCCTGGTAGCGCATTTGCAGCAAGCTCAGGCGCAATAAAGTGGCCAAAGTTTGTTCGGGCGGAGTTTCTTGGGGCAAGTCTCGCAAGGTATCGACCACTTGGGTAAAGCTGCTGTAGGCGGCTTGCGTGGCTTGGTGATGCAACGCATCCAGCTGCTGGCTCAGGTGTTTTTGCAAATCGACTGTTTGGGGGCTGACTTGATTCAAAGCCTCTGGCACCGCTGCCAAGAAATTTGCAATGGGGCGCAATGCGATTTGTAAATGCGGAATCCAATAGGTATTCCACCAATCGGCCAGTGGATGATTATCTTCCAAAAGCGGAATGGACTGGTGTAACGGCTTATGGGCTGCCGCAACCGTATCACGCATTTGGCGATTCCAAGTCTCTTTCAAGCGGTTCTTGATAGCTGGTGCATCCAGCCCGCTGAGTTTGGTCATATTCATGCCAACCAGATAATTTTTTTCTTGAGCAGCCGTTTGAAGCACTGCCCGTGCCTGCGCCAGGAGTGCGTGGGTTTGTGCGAGAGGCTCGTCCAACATCCAATGTTTTGGCCAGTTATGCAGAAAATGAACCCACGGGTGCGAAACAGATGCCGCCATTGGCTGGCCCAATGGAAATAGCAACGACCGCCAAAACTCATCCCTGAACGTCGCCAACTCCGCCGCACTGACTTGTTCAAAATCAATACTGAATAAATCCATGCTCAAAGGGGATGTTTCCCCCAACTCGGCCCACATCGCGTTCACTTGTTTTTTAACCTTTGCCTGCAAAGCATTGGCTTCGGCGGCGGGGCAATGAGTCATCATGACAATGAGGTGCCGTACGCCGACAAAATCAGCCTCAGCGAAGGCTTGCAAAAAGTTATTGAGACGTTCGGAATTTTTCAAACCATCGAGCCGAACGGCACTCACCACATACACCAGCGCCAAATTGTGAAACCCGGCCATGATCTCGCTGGCATCGCCCTCGGCGAGCAGGTCATCACCTGAATTCCAGCCAGGCATGTCGATTAAAAACAGCCGCTTGGCGCTTTTATCATCGGAGTAACCGTCGCCATTTTTGAGAATCAACCGACTCTCGGGAATCGCCAAACGCAAACGATGCCGCAACGGGTTGTGCTGCAAAGTGGCCTCACGGTCAGGAAATTCTGTCAGCGTTTGCAGGGTGACCGTTTTATCATTGATTTCATAATCATTGGCCCGCTGCACCAGCGTGAGTTCAGGTTCTGCGCCATAAGTGATTTCCAATGGCAAGCGGGTTTGGCGCTCCAGCGAACTGACGGGGTACAGCGCAGGCGGAATAGAGTCGCCCAGCAATTCACGCAGGAAACGGGTTTTTCCGGCAGAAAATTCACCAATAACGCGCGCTGTCAGCAAACCGTCTGATACCTGTTGCACCTTGCTCATGTGCGCCGCGAAAGTTTGCAATGCACGATAGCCGTCTTCAATATGAGTGGTCATCAAAATTTCTTAAAATAAAATCTAAATTCGCTTAACGAATGAATCACGCACCAAGCGAACATGAATAAAGTTCAATTTGCCGGTGGGCATGGCTCTCCCAGAGCCGAATGAAATAGTCCAGACTTGGGCATTAGTCGCAGTGCTAGAAGTCCAGAACCATATAGGTGTATCAGGAAAAGCCTCTTGGCAAATACAGGGAGATTTATCCGAAACAACTAAACTGAACAACTCATCTTGAGTAGGTACACGCCAATCAGCGTGCCCAGCAAAACCATTTTTGGCATTCAAATTTTTGGCAGCTTGCTGAGCTACTTCAAATGTGAATCTTCCTTCAAGCGGAGATTGCATCCACATGAGCCTGGTTTTCTGGTCAGTCACAGTTCCGTCGCTGGTGACCAGATAGCGACCCTCAATGATTTTTCCTTTCAGTGCTTCGACCTCTGCCAAATTACGCTGAAAAGCACTGAGTTGCTCTACTGTACGAGCCAAATCGCGCGATTGAACAGCCAACTCACGTAAATATGTATCGCTGGCAGGGCCGATGCTCAGGTTCAAAAAATCTATCAATGAAAAAGAGGTTTTCATTTTTTTGAATGACGCACCAAACGAACATGATTGAAGTAGCAATAACGATTATTGCTATAGACGCAACCAGTGCCAAAATAGATACACAAAGTGTTGTCAGCATTATCGGCGCGTGACGTAGAAGTCCAGAACGATGCTTTAGGTGTGTCAGGAAAAGCCTCCTGGCAAATAGATGGACAGTTATCCTCCATCACCAAGCTGAGTAATTCTTCTTGATTTGGCACACGCCAATCAGTGTGGCCAGCAAAACCATTTTTAGCATTCAAATTCTGGGCTGCCTGGTAGGCTCCATCGAATGTGAACGTACCTTCAAGCGGAAACTGCATCCACATGCGCTTGGTTTTCTGGTCGGT
>CAIYKK010000729.1 GCA_903926695.1 uncultured Burkholderiales bacterium | reverse complement strand
GCCGCCCGCGTGCGTCAGCTCGACGGCCCGCGTGTGGCGGTGAAACAGGCTCACGCCCACGTCGTCTTCCAGCGCCTGGATCTGGCGGCTCACGGCGGACTGGGTCAGCGCCAGCTCTTCGGAGGCAGCGCGGAAATTGAGGTGGCGCGCCACGGCTTCAAAAGCGCGCAACTGCCCGGCGACGATGGGGCGCGAGCGCAAATGGGTTTGGGAATGCTGCATGGGCGGGTCGTTTCGGGAATTGATGATTGATGCGTCTGGCGCATCAATAGCGTAGCGCGATTTCATTGGACCGCCAAGGCGGGTCGCCGGATGATGAACGCCTGTTTGCGGTTTTTCAGTGCTTTTTTGGGAGAACATCATGGCTTTATTCAACCTTTTCCGGCGTGTGTCCGATGTGTCGGCGAATGCTGCCAGCGGGCCGCTGCGCCAGTCTGCGCCAACCCGCGCCCCCGTCCAGCCCGGCAGCTGCCGACTGCAAGCGGGCCAAGCCATCACCCTGCGCACCCGTCAGGCGGGTCAGTTGCGCGTGGTACAGGGCCGCCTCTGGATCACTTTCAGCAACGCCGCGCAGGATGGGCGGGTGCGGGCGGGCGACCATTTCCTGCTGCCCGGCGAGAGCCTGGCGCTGGCCGCCGGTGAAACCGTTGTCATGGAATCCTGGGCCGTGGGTCAGCCCGCTCCGGTCTGGGTGTGCTGGGAGCCGGCGCCTGTGCTCCGCCTGATGCCGGTGTTCCGCTCGGCCCGCAAGCCGGTAAATGGGATGTTTGCGCTTTCTCAGTGAATATAGATGCAACCTGCGGATAATTCCAGAGTCAGAAGTGCCGGGAGCAGCCAGCGCTGGCCGCCCGCTTTCACTCTTTAAAAAATCCACAGGAAATCTTATGGTCACTTTTCCCCTCGACGTTGTCATCATGGCCGCTGGCAAAGGCACGCGCATGAAAAGCCGCCTGCCCAAGGTGTTACACCGGCTGAGCGGGCGCGCTTTGCTGGCACACGTCATCGACTGCGCCGCGCAACTGGTGGCGCGTCGGGCTGTCGTTATCACCGGGCACGGGGCGGATCAGGTTGAGGCCGCCTGCGTCGGTTTTTCCGCAGCGGCGGGCGGGGCTGGCCACGCGCTGGCGCTGGATTTTGCCCGTCAGGAGCCGCAGCTCGGCACCGGCCACGCGGTGCAGCAGGCGCTGCCGCTGCTGGCGGACGACGGCATCACGCTCATCCTCTCGGGCGACGTGCCGCTGACGCAGGTGACCACGTTGCAGGCTTTATTGACGCTGTGCGGCGGCGAGCAGCTGGCGCTGCTCACGCTGACAATGGCCGACCCGACCGGCTACGGGCGCATCGTGCGCATGGGCGAGAAAGCGTCCGGCCAGGTGCGCGCCATCGTCGAGCACAAAGATGCCAGCGACGCGCAACGCCAGATTTGCGAAATCTACAGCGGCATCATGGCCGTGCCGACGCGCCTGTTGCGCGGCTGGCTGGCCCGGCTGGACAACAAAAACGCCCAAGGCGAGTTCTATCTGACCGACATCGTCAAATTTGCCGTCACCGACGGCGTGGCCGTGGTGGCGCACCAGATCACCGACGCGGCGCAGGTCGCTGGCGTCAACAGCCCCGTGCAACTGGCCGAGCTGGAGCGCGTGTACCAGCAGCGTCTGGCTACGGCGCTGATGGAACAAGGCGTGCGCCTGGCCGACCCGGCGCGCCTCGATGTGCGCGGCTCGCTCGAATGCGGCCAGGATGTGGAAATCGACGTGAACTGCGTCTTTGAAGGCCGCGTCAGCCTGGGCGACGGCGTGCGTGTGCAGGCCAACTGCGTGATTGCCAATGCCACCATTGCCGCCGGGGCGGTGATTTACCCCTTCACCCACATCGACGGCGAAGCGCTAGGCGTGCAGATCGGTGAGAGCGCGCTGATCGGCCCGTTTGCCCGGCTGCGGCCCGGTGCAAAGCTTGGCGCCGAGGTGCATATCGGCAACTTTGTCGAGGTCAAAAACTCCACGCTGGCCCGTGGCGCCAAGGCCAATCATCTGGCGTATCTGGGCGACGCCACCGTCGGCGAGCGCGTCAACTTCGGCGCGGGCAGCATCACCGCCAACTACGACAGCACCAACAAACACCGCACGGTGATCGAAGCCGATGTGCATATCGGCAGCAACTGCGTGCTGGTCGCGCCGGTGACGATAGGCGCGGGCGGCACGGTGGGCGGCGGATCGACGATTACCAAAGACGCGCCAGCGGGCGCGCTGAGCGTGGCGCGTGGCAGGCAGGTCAGCATCGCCAACTGGTCGCGGCCAGCGAAGAAAACCCAAGGCTAATTCGACGCTAGCGCGCCAGCAGCACGCCGGGCGCAAACTTGGCCCGTTTGACGCTGAAAAACGCCTTCACATTGCGCACATTGGCATCGCTGGTAAACAGCCGCTGCGCCAGCGCCAGATAAGCGGCCATGTCGGCCACATGCACGACCAGCACAAAATCCGGCCCCGGCGAGACGCGGTAGCACTGCTGCACCGCCGCGTCTTGCACTGCCCGCGCTTCAAACGACTCAATCAGCTCCGCGCCTTGGCGGTCTAGCGAGATTTCCACCAGCGCCGTCAGGCCGTGGCCCAGCGCGGTCGCCAATTTTTCCGGGTTGAGCACGGCGATTTCGCGCTCAATCAGCCCCGCGTCGCGCAGGCGCTTGACGCGGCGCAGGCAGGTCGGCGGCGAGATGTGGGCGCGCTCGGCCAGCGCCTGGTTGCTCAGGGACGCGTCCCGCTGCAAGGTATCCAGCAGTTTCAAATCTGTTGCATCTATGTCGATTTGTTCCATATTTGTCTTATTTGTGAAATTAAATTTTGCATTTTGAATGAAGTGAAATTTAATTCCAAAAATGGCAAAAAATCAATCAGATTTAAAAATCATCAAGCCCTAGCATCGGCGCATTCATTCACCCAGGAGATTTTTATGTGCGGTATCGTCGCGGCAGTTTCGACACGAAATATTGTTCCCATCCTCGTTCAGGGCTTGCAGCGGCTCGAATACCGGGGTTATGACTCGTGCGGCGTGGCCGTCTATGCGGGCGGCTTGAAGCGCGCCCGCAGCACCTCGCGTGTGGCCGAGCTGCAGGCGCAGGTTGACAGCGAAGAGATTGCAGGCGGCACCGGCATTGCCCATACCCGCTGGGCCACGCACGGCGTGCCCGCCGTCTGCAACGCGCACCCGCATTTCAGCCACGGCACCGGCGCAGGCAGCGCGGCGCGTCCGGGCCGGGTGGCGCTGGTCCACAACGGCATCATTGAAAACCACGACGATCTGCGCGCCGCCCTGCAAGCCAAAGGCTACGTGTTTGAAAGCCAGACCGACACCGAAGTCATCGTGCATCTGATGGACAGCCTGTACGACGGCGACCTGTTCGAGGCGCTCAAGGCCACGGTGGCGCAGCTGCACGGCGCGTTTGCGATTGCCGCTTTCTGCAAAGACGAGCCGCACCGCGTCGTCGGCGCACGCGCTGGCTCGCCGCTGATTCTGGGCGTGGGCGTGGACCACGGCGAAACCTTTTTGGCCAGCGACGCGATGGCGCTGGCGGGCGTGACCGACCAGATCGTTTATCTGGAAGAGGGCGATTTGATCGATCTGCAGCTGGGCAAATACTGGATTTTTGACCGCCACCACCAGCGCGCCGAGCGCGAAGTCAAAACCGTCCACGCGCACAGCGGCGCGGCGGAACTCGGGCCGTACCGCCATTACATGCAAAAGGAAATTTTCGAGCAGCCCCGCGCCATTGCCGACACGCTGGAAGGCGTGAACGGCATAACGCCCGAGCTGTTTGGCGACGGCGCTTATCGCACGTTCAAAGACATCGATTCGGTGCTGATTCTGGCCTGCGGCACCAGCTACTACAGCGGCTGTGCGGCCAAATACTGGCTGGAAGACATTGCCGGCATCCCGACGCAAATCGAAGTCGCCAGCGAATACCGCTACCGCACCTCGGTGCCAAATGCGCGCACGCTGGTCGTCACCATCACGCAGAGCGGCGAAACTGCCGACACGCTGGCCGCGCTGCGCCACGCGCAAAGCCTGGGCATGACGCAGACGCTGACCATCTGCAACGTCGCCACCTCGGCGATGGTGCGCGAGTGCAAGCTGGCCTACATCACCCGCGCCGGGGTGGAAATCGGCGTGGCCTCGACCAAGGCGTTCACGACGCAATTGGCCGGGTTGTTTTTGCTGACGCTGGCGCTGGCCCAGTCCAAAG
>CAIYKK010000728.1 GCA_903926695.1 uncultured Burkholderiales bacterium | reverse complement strand
CGCGAACGCATCTCCCTGGGCATCAAGCAGCTCGACTCCGACCCATTCACCACGTTCGTGTCGATCAACGACAAGGGCGCTACGGTGACCGGCAAGGTCAAAACCGTCGATGCCAAGGGCGCTGAAATCGACCTGGGCGACGACATCGTCGGCTACCTGCGCGCCAGCGAAATCAGCCGTGACCGCGTTGAAGACGCACGCAACGTGCTCAAAGAAGGCGACGAAGTCTCCGCAGTCGTGGTGAACGTGGATCGCAAGACCCGCAACATCCAGCTGTCGGTCAAGGCCAAGGACAACGCTGACCAGCAAGAAGCTATGGCTTCCCTGAGCCAGCAGTCGTCGCGCGAAAGCGCCGGCCTGACCAGCCTTGGCGCTCTGTTGCGCGCCAAACTGGACAGCAGCGAGAAGTAAATAGCTTTGCGGCGCAAGCGCGCATCCGTGTGTGCTTGCGTCCAACAGGCTAATTTTCCATGACCCGAAGCGATCTTGTCGAAGAACTGGCAGCCCGATTCAGCCAGCTAACGCACCGCGATGCCGAACACGCCGTCAAGGCTCTCCTTGACGCCATGAGCGACTCACTGGTGCATGGCAACCGGATTGAAATCCGGGGTTTTGGCAGCTTTTCCATCAACCAGCGCCCGCCGCGCATGGGGCGCAATCCCCGGTCTGGCGAAAGTGTGTCCATTCCTGAAAAGCGGGTGCCGCATTTCAAGCCGGGCAAGGCGCTGCGCGAAGCGGTCGATGCCCGCACCGAAGAATTGCTGACGGGCACGGCTTCCCGCTGAGGTCTTGCATTTCCCGGTAGCAGGCTGGCTACAATCGCCACACTACTTTCGGGGATTGCCAGTGAAATATCTGACGTGGCTGCTCAAGGCAGCCATTTTTTTTACGCTATTTACTTTTGCACTGAACAACCAGCAAGCGGTTGCGGTGCATTTCTTTTTTGGCACCTTGTGGCAGGCGCCTTTGGTGCTGGTGGTTTTGGCCGCCTTCGCGGGCGGGCTGGCGCTGGGTATTTTTGTGATGATGCCGCGCTGGTGGAAAAAGCACCAAGCAAGCAAGCCCCCTGCTTCAGGCATTTCGGCAAAGGCTGCAGACAGCCCCCCTTCCCCGCTGCATCATGGAATTTGATTTCACCTGGGTTCTGCTCGGTTTTCCGGTCGCCTTCACGCTGGGCTGGCTGGCTTCGCGGCTGGATCTGCGCCAGATGCGCATTGAAAACCGCCAGGCACCGAAAGCCTATTTCAAAGGCCTGAATTTCCTGCTCAATGAGCAGCAGGACCAGGCCATCGACGCCTTCATCGAAGCCGTCCAGAACGACCCAGACACGTCCGAGCTGCACTTTGCGCTGGGCAACCTGTTCCGGCGCCGGGGCGAATACGACCGCGCCGTGCGCGTTCACGAACACCTGATGTCACGCGGCGACCTGACGCAAAGCGAGCGTGAGCGCGCCCAGCATGCGCTGGCGCTGGACTTTCTCAAGGCGGGCCTGCTGGATCGGGCCGAAGCCGCGCTGCGCAAACTCGAAGGCACGCCGTTTGAGGAAGAAGCCTGGCTGGCGCTGCTGTCGATTTACGAGCGCTCACGCGACTGGGTTCACGCCACGGAAATTGCCGCCCGGCTGGGCAACTCGGCACAAGGCAATTTCAGCGCCCGGCAGGCCCATTACCTGTGCGAGCAGGCCAGCGCCGCCGTCGCATCCGGCGATAGCGCACAGGGTTTAAAAACCCTGACCAACGCAGCCGTCATCGCCCCGGCTTCGGCCCGGCCACTGATGGAACTGGCCAAGCTGCAAAACCAGCTCGGCCATACGCAAGACGCTTTGCAAACCCTGCTCAAGCTGGTCAAAACCGTGCCGCAAGCCTTGCCGCTGGCCGCCGGGCTGCTGGCCAACATCGCCGCCCAGCGCCCCGACGACCGGCCCGCCACGCTGGCGCTACTGAAAGAAAGCTATGCGCAAACGCCGTCGATTGACGTGATCGAAGCCATCGTCAAGCTCGAACAAGACCCGGCAACGGCCCGGCAATGGTACGTGCAGCATTTGACACACGAAACCTCCCTGATTGCCGCTGGCAAATGGATTGCCGGAGAAAAGCTCGAAGACGAGCGCCACCACACCCTGATCCAGCGCGCGCTGGACCACGCCACCAAACCCCTGATGCGCTACCGCTGCGCGGCCTGCGGCTTCGAGGCCACCCAGCATTTTTGGCACTGCCCCGGCTGCCAAGCCTGGGACAGCTATCCCGCACGCCGCATCGAAGAGCTGTAATCCCCGACTCCTGATTTCCAAAAATGATCCTATCTCTTGAGAAAATTGCCGCTGCCCGCGTTCTGGTCGTGGGCGACACCATGCTGGATCGCTACTGGTACGGCGCGGTGGAGCGCATTTCGCCCGAAGCACCCGTTCCCGTCGTGCGCGTGACCCGCACCGAAGAGCGCATAGGCGCGGCGGCCAATGTCGCTTACAACATCGTGACGCTGGGCGCGCAGGCCTCGCTGCTGAGCGTCGTCGGCGAAGACGAAGCCAGCCACCAGCTCGAAGCGCTGGTCGCCCAAACCGGCATCACGCCCTATTTTGGCCGCGATGCCCAGCTCAAAACCACCGTCAAGCTGCGTGTCATCGGGCGCCAGCAGCAATTGCTGCGGCTGGATTTTGAAAACACGCCAGAAACCGAGGTGCTGGCTTCCCAATCGCTGACGTTTGAAAAGCTCCATCCCGAGCACGATGCCGTGCTGTTTTCCGACTACGGCAAAGGCGGGCTGGCCCATATCGTCGCCATGATTGCCCAGGCGCGCGCCTCGGGCAAAGTGGTGCTGGTCGATCCCAAAGGCTCGGACTATGCGCGCTACAAAAACGCCAGCGTCATCACGCCCAACCGCGCCGAGCTGGAGCACGTCATCGGACCCTGGCGCGACGAGGCCGATCTGCGCACCAAAGCCCACAACCTGCGCACCACGCTGAACCTGCAAGCCCTGCTGCTCACGCGCAGCGAAGAAGGCATGACGCTGTTCGACGCCGCTGGCGAATTGCACGTCCCCGCGCTGGCGCGGGAAGTATTTGACGTGACCGGCGCGGGCGACACCGTGATTGCCACGCTGGCGACGATGGTGGCGGCAGGCATCAGCCTGCGCGCCGCCGTGCCGATTGCCAACCGCGCTGGCGGCATTGTGGTGGGCAAATTCGGCACCGCCACCGTCAGCTACCGCGAACTGTTCGCCGCCGCCTGAGCAAATGCCGCGCACCTGAAAAATCCAAGGAATTCCCCCATGAAAATCGTAGTCACCGGCGCCGCCGGTTTTATCGGCAGCAACCTGGTCAAAGGCCTGAACGCACGCGGCATCGACAACATCATCGCTGTCGATGACCTGACGCAGGGCGACAAATTCCGTAACCTGGCCGACCTGAAAATCGCCGACTACCTCGATGCTGGCGATTTTTACCAGCAGTTTGCCGACGGCGCTTTTGGCAAAGTCGAAGCCCTGTTCCACGAAGGCGCGTGCAGCGACACGATGGAGCAGGACGGCAAGTACATGATGGCCAACAACTACAGCCTGTCGTGCGGCCTGTTGGAGTCGTGCCAGCGCCAAGGCACGCGCCTGCTTTACGCTTCTTCAGCCGCCACCTACGGCGGCTCCGACACCTTCAGCGAGTCGCCCGAATTTGAAAAACCGCTCAACGTGTACGGCTACTCCAAGCTGCTGTTTGACCAGCGCCTGCGCCGCGAACTCGGCGCCAAGTTTGAAAAAGCCCAGACGCAAACCGTCGGTTTTCGCTACTTCAACGTCTATGGCCCGCGTGAGCAGCACAAGGGCCGCATGGCCAGCGTGGCTTTTCACCAGTTCAACCAGTTTCAGGCGAACGGCAAGGTCAAGCTTTTCGGGGACTACGGCGGCTACGGTGCTGGTGGCCAGATGCGCGATTTTGTTTTTATCGACGACGTGGTGGCGGTCAATCTGTGGTTTCTGGACAACCCCGAAAAGTCCGGGATTTTTAACCTCGGCACGGGCCGGGCGCAGCCCTTCAACGACGTGGCCCTAGCCGTTGTCAACACCCTGCGCCAGGGGGAGAACGCCGCACCCCTGAGCCTTGAGGAGGCTGTGCGTGGCGGCATGATCGACTACATCGGTTTCCCCGAAGCGCTAATCGGCAAATACCAGAGCTACACCCAGGCCGACCTGAGCGCCCTGCGCGCCGCAGGCTGCGCGCATGTTTTTGCCGATGTGCAAGCCGGTGTAAGCGCTTACATGCAGTGGCTGGAAGACTCGAAAAACTAGGGTTTCTACTGAGTAAAAAATGTTGACGGACGGTCAACCAGGCTGAAACACAAGTCGTTAATCGAATGCATCTTTAATTCAAGATGTAACAAGTGATTCACAATATCTTTTTTTTTAAGGAGTTTCCCCATGTTCAAGAAATTACTGGCATTGCTCGCCACGCTTTCCATGTTTGCCGCCTTTGCTGCCGTCGATGTCAACAAAGCCACCGAAGCCGAACTCGACAGCGTCAAAGGCATCGGTCCTGCCACGACCCGCGTGATTGTTGCCGAGCGCCAAAAAGGCGAGTTCAAGAGCTGGGAAGACTTCATGTCCCGCGTCAAAGGTGTGCGTGAAAAGACGGCTACCAAATTTTCTACTGGCGGTTTGACCGTGGGCGGTGCGTCTTATCAAGGAGGTGCGGTGGTGGTCAAAAAGAAAGAAGCAGCAGCGCCAGCGCCTGCCAAGGTTGAAGCAGCCAAACCCGCCGCCAGCACTGCAGCCAAGAGCCCATCCGTTTAAGCCGGCCACGCAGCCATAAAAAAACCCGCCTTTCGGCGGGTTTTTTGTTGCTGAAGGATTTCTCTCAGGCATTTAGCCCATGTGCAAGCCGCCGTTGAGCGAGAAGTCAGCGCCGGTTGCATAGCCGCCTTCATCCGAAGCAATCCACGAAATGATGGAAGCGATTTCTTCGGGCTGACCCAAGCGCTTGGCAGGCACGCCAGCGACGATTTTTTCCAGCACTTCAGGGCGAATCGCCTTGACCATATCGGTGCCGATGTAGCCGGGGCTGACCGTGTTGACCGTCACGCCTTTGCTGGCGACTTCCTGAGCCAGGGACATCGTGAAGCCATGCAGACCAGCCTTGGCGGTCGAATAATTCACCTGACCAAACTGGCCCTTTTGGCCGTTGACGGAGGAAATGTTAATGATGCGG
>CAIYKK010000727.1 GCA_903926695.1 uncultured Burkholderiales bacterium | reverse complement strand
GAAAATTGTCCGTCGGCTCGCCGTCTTTGGCGATGCCCATGTTGCCGGTAGCCACGCCGCGCACCGAGCCGTTTTCGTTGTAAAGCACTTCAGCCGCCGCGAAGCCGGGGAAGATTTCCACGCCCAGGTTTTCCGCCTGCGTCGCCAGCCAACGCGTCACATTGCCCAGGCTGATCACGTAATTGCCGTCGTTGTGAAAGCAGCCGGGCACCAGAAAATCAGGCGTTCGGGTCGCGCCGGTTTCGCTCAAAAATAGCACTTCGTCGGCGGTCACTGGCTGGTTTAACGGTGCGCCTTGGGCTTTCCAGTCGGGTAGCAACTCCGTCAAAGCACGCGGGTCCATCACAGCGCCAGACAAAATATGTGCGCCCGGCTCGGAGCCTTTTTCCAAAACAACGACCGACAACTCGGCGCCTTTTTCCGCCGCAAGCTGTTTCAAGCGGATCGCCGCAGCCAGCCCACCAGGGCCGCCGCCGACAATCACCACGTCGTATTCCATCGACTCACGCGGGCCGAACTGGGCCACAATTTCTGAAGGGGTCATGCTGTTACCGTTTAAAAAATTTCTTCCGGCCCGCGCCCGCAGGGTTTGGGCAGCCATCTATTGAAGGCGTCGCCGTCAAGGCGCCTGCCGCATCTGCGTGGAAGACCCGGCGCGGCGGCGCAAAACAAAACCCTTGCGGGGCCAGGTTCGCGCCACAACCGCGCACGCCTGCGCCCTGAACAAAGCCGTGGCGGCAGGGATTTGCAGGCATGTGGGAAGTCTCCTCGTTATGGGCTGGCGTCAAGCGCGTGGCAGCGTGCGCAGCAATTTATACCGGGGATGATGACAGCCGACTGTTGCCAAAATTCAGGCCAAATGTATCGAATCATTACAAACACGCCACCAGCCCCATGCCAACACCTATTTTGAAGCATTTCACAGACTGCTAACATGCCAAATTAAGCTGCCGCTCCTACCCCATGCCCTCTTCCCACCCGCCCTCTTTGCCCGATACGCCGCCCGATTTGCCGCACTCGCCTTACCGCCACGAGCTGATTCAGGCCGGGCTGGATCGCCTCGACCAGGGCCTGACCGTCATCGACGCCAACCTGCAAATCGTCGCGTGGAATCAGGCGTTTTTGCGCCTGCTCGATTTCCCTGAAAGCATGGCGTTTGTGGGTGCCGATTTTGAATCCTTCATGCGCTACAACGCCGAGCGCGGCGAATACGGCCCCGGCGATGTCGAAGTGCTGGTGCAGGCGCGGCTTGAACTGGCGCGCAGCTTCAAGCCGCACTACACCGAGCGCAAACGCCCCGGCGGGCAGATTTTGGCCGTGCGCGGCGAGCCGCTGCCGCACAACGGTTTTGTCACGCTCTACACCGACATCACCACCAGCCGCCGCTACGAGCAGCAAATCCAGGAGCAAAACGCCGAACTCGAAAGCCGCGTGGCCCAGCGCACGATGGAGCTGCAGGCGACGAACGAGCGCCTCATCGCCGCCGACGAGGCCAATCAGCGCATCACCGCCGCCCTGCGCCGCAGCGAAGAAAACCTGCGTCTGGTCACCGACACCGTGCCCGCGCTGATCGCCTATTTCGACCACAAGGAAATCTACCGCTACGTCAACAAGGGCTACGCCGACTGGTTCGGCTGCGCCAAGGACGAGCTGGTGGGCCGCTACACCTGGGAAGTCGTCGGCGAGAAGATCTACGCCCAGATTTCAGGCCACGTCCACCAAGCGCTGCGGGGCGACACCGTCAGCTACGAATACTCGCGCCACCATCCCAACGGGCAACTGGTCTATGCGCGCAGCGAACTCGTGCCCGAGCGCGATGCCAGCGGAAAAGTCATCGGCTGCTTTGTGCTGTCAGTCAACATCACCGATTTAAAAAACGCCCAGGCCGCGCTGGTCCATGCGCAAAAAATGGAAGCCGTCGGCCAGCTCACCGGCGGGCTGGCGCACGATTTCAACAACCTGCTGACCGTCATCATCGGCAACCTGCTCACGCTGCAGGAGCGCTACCCGGACGATCCCGGCATCGGCGAATACATCGGCCCGGCGCTCAACGCTTCGCGCCGAGGCGCTTCGCTGATCCGGCGGCTCTTGACCTTTGCCAGCAAGCAGCCGCTCACGTCGCGCCCGGTCAACATCGCCGAGCTGCTGCACGAAACGCTGATTTTGCTCAAGCGCACCCTGCCCGCGCACATCAGCGTCGTGACGACCGCGCCGGTGGACAAGCCGCTGCACGCCATGACCGACAGCCAGCAGCTCGAAAACGCCGTGCTCAATCTGGCGCTGAACGCCCGCGACGCCATGCCCGAAGGCGGCACGCTCACCATCCGGGCCACGCGCACCAGCTTGAGCCGGAAACAGGCGGCTGATTTTGGCGTCAGCCCCGGCCCTTACGTGGCGCTGAGCGTGTCCGACACCGGCACCGGCATGGACGCGGCCACGCAGGCGCGGGCCTCCGAGCCGTTTTTCACGACCAAACGGTTTGGCGCTGGCAGCGGGCTGGGGCTGCCGATGGTCTATGGTTTTGCCAAACAGTCGGGCGGCGGCATGCGCATTGAAAGCGCGCCGGGCGAAGGCTGCGCGGTGACGCTGGTGCTGCCCTGCATGACGGGAGATCTGGAAGACGAGCTGACGCTGGACGCCGCCCAGCACCGCCCCGAACGCCCCGGCGAACAGCGCCCGCTGGTGCTGCTGGTCGAGGACGACGCCGACGTGCGCCGCGTGATCCGGCTGCAGCTCGTCGGCCTAGGCTACCCGGTGATCGAAGCCGACCACGGCGCCGACGCCCTGCTGCTGCTGGCCAGCGTGCCGGGCATCGGCGTTTTGATCTCCGACATGATGATGCCCGGCGGCATGGACGGGCGGGCGCTGTGCCTGCAAGCGAGCCAGAGCGCGCCGCACGTCAAGGCGCTGTTAATCAGCGCTTACGCCGACGCGCCTGCGGCATCGCCCGTGGACACGCACTCGCCCCGGCTGCTGAAAAAACCGTTCACCGAGCTGCAATTGCAGCACGCGCTCGACGGCCTGCTCGCATGAACACCGCCGCCTTTCGCCAGCCAGAGGGTGCGCGCTGATGAACACCATCCCATTCCGCCAACCAGAGGGCGCACGCTGCATTTACCTGCTCGACGACGACCCGGACGTGTGCCGACTGGTGCGCGACACGCTGCGCGAGTTTGGCTTTGAGACGTTTGAATGCCACAGCGCCACGGCCCTGCGCCGCCTGCTGCTGACGCGGGTGCCCGATTTGTGCATCGTCGATCTGGGCCTGCCCGACGCTGACGGCATGGACATCGTGCGCGAACTGCAGGCGCGCTACGCCTGCGGCGTAATGGTGCTGACCGGGCGCGGCTACCTGAGCGACCGCGTCATGGGCCTGGAAATGGGCGCTGACGATTACGTGGTCAAACCGTTCGAGCCGCGTGAACTGGTGGCGCGGGTGCGCAGCATTTTGCGCCGCCATGACGTGAGCAGCGCGCCCTCGCCGGTGCGCTCGCAGGTGGCGGAGTTTGGCGGCTGGCGCTTTGTGGCCGACGCCAATCGGCTCTCGTCGCCCGGCGGCCAGGAGTGGACACTGAGCGCGGGCGAATCCTGCATGCTGCTGCAGTTTTTGCAGCGCCCCAACCGCATCCTGGACCGCGAACAGCTCTGCGGCGACCGCAACCTCTCGCCGCTGGACCGCAGCGTCGATGTGCGCGTGTCGCGCCTGCGCCGCAAGCTGGAATCGGATCCGCAGCATCCCAAAACCATACGCACGGTGTATGGCGCGGGGTATTTGCTGGCCGCCGAGGTGCGCTGGGAATAAAACCGCCGCCCGCTGACGGTGTCAGGGCGGCAGAGCATCAAAACGTCAGGGCGTCAAGCCGCCAGCCCCGCCAGCCACTGCATCGCCTGCGCCAGCTCGTCCCGCGTGATTTCATGCGCGCTGGGAAATTCGGCGTAGTGCAGATCAATCGGCAGCGCCTGAACCGCCGCCCGGATGGCGTGGGCGTTGGCCAGCGGCAGCACCTGATCGAGCGTGCCGTGACTGACCCACAACTGCTTGCCTTCGAGCCGGACGGGCGGCACGACCAGCGGGGTGATCTGGCCCAGCAGTCGGCTGTGCATCACCATCGCGGCGTGCATCAGCTCGGGCTGAGTCAGCAGCAGCGACAGCGCCATGATGCCGCCTTGGCTAAAGCCGCCCACGACCACACGCTCGGGCGGAATGTCCAACTGCGCCGCAGCCGAGGCGATCACCTGCGTCAGTTGCTGGCGGCTGGCCGCTTCCTGCGCTTCGTTGATGGCCCGCTCGCCGCTGGGCAGCACGCCAAACGCAAACCAGGCGTAAGAACCCGGCCCCATCACATGGGGCGCACGCAGGCTGAGCACTTGAAAGTTGGCGGGCACATACGGTGCCAGGCCAAACAAATCCTGCTCGTTGCTGCCCACGCCGTGCATCAGCACCAGCAGCCAGGGTTGAGCCTGTCCAGGCTTGGCTGGGCGGTACAGATGGTTCAAGGAAAGATTGAGCATGGTGAATTCTTTTCACGGGTTAGGGACTCGCTGGAATTAAACAAGCAAAAGCTTGTCCAGGCCGAAATTATTTTTCCGGAGCAAGTCATGGAACTGACTGAATCCCTCAAAACCCTTTTCACAACCACAGCGGCGGCCTTGAAGGGTCATCGCGGCGCGTGTTTATGGCGTGCACTGTCCAGGATGCTCGACGATATTCGGGCGATTGTCGATGGGCAAAGCCAGACGGATCCGCAGTTTCGCAACCAGCGCCTGTACACCGGGCTGGCGCTGCGCCTGGCCTACTGCCCGCCCTATCACAAGCAAATACAACCCGGTTGAGCGCTGCTGGGGCGTGCTTGAGCACCACTGGAACGGCAGTCTGCTTGACTCGGTGGAAACTGTTGAGCAGTTTGGCGCCTCCATGACCTGGAAGGGTCTGCGTCCCGTTGTCCAGCGGGTCGCACTGTCTATAAAACCGGCGTCAAGCTGACCCACAAGGCTATGCGTGCCGTGGAGGCTAAACTTCAGCGCCTGCCCAAGCTGGGCCAATGGTTTGTTGATATCCTGCCCACCTTGGTAAAAACAGAGACGGGTTAAATTCTGGGAAGTCCCTAAATTAAACTAAAACAAAACGGAAATAACAGACATGAACCCATTTGTCCCGCCCCAGAACCGCGCCGCCTGGAAAACACTGCAAACCCTGTCCGAGAACGCCAATCCGCATTTGCGCGAGTTGCTGAAAGACCCGCACCGCACCGAGCAGCTGCAAGCCAGTGGTGCAGGCATCACCATCGACTACGCGCACCAGCGCGTTACCAGCGAAGTGCTGCAGCAGCTGTTTGCGCTGGCCGACGAGTCGCAGGTGATGGCGCAAGCCAAGTCGATGTTTCGCGGCGAGCGCATCAACCGCACCGAGCACCGCGCCGTGCTGCATGTCGCGCTGCGCGGCAGCCATGTGCCCAATCCACCGTGGGGCCAGGGCATTTCCCAGCAAGTCGCCAGCGAGCTGGCCCGCGTGTGCCTGTTTGCCGAAAAAGTGCGCGAAGGCCAGCTTCAGGGCTACAGCGGCGAAGCGATCACCGATGTGGTAAATCTGGGCATTGGCGGCTCCGATCTGGGCCCGCGCATGGCCACCGAGGCCTTGAGCCACTTGACCCGCGACAGCTTCAAGAACAAGGTGCGCGTGCATTACGTCTCCAACGTGGACGCCTGGAGCTTGTACACCACGCTGGCCACGCTGAACCCGGCGCGCACGGCGTTTGTGGTGCAGAGCAAAACCTTCACGACGCAGGAAACGATGACGCTGGCCGCCTCGGCCAAGCGCTGGCTGCTGGACGGCGCCTGCCCCGAGGCGCAACTGCACCAGCACCTGATTGCGGTCACGGCGCACCCGGAGATTTCGGCGGCCCAGGGCTTTGCGCCCGAGCAGACTTTTGGTTTCTGGGACTGGGTCGGCGGGCGCTATTCGCTCTGGTCAGCCATCGGGCTGCCGCTGGCGATTTCGATTGGCGCGTTTGCGTTTCAGGACATGCTGCTCGGCGCGCGCGCGATGGACGAGCATTTCATGTCCACGCCGCAGGAAAAAAACCTGCCGCTGCTGCTGGCGCTGCTGGGCATCTGGAACCGCAATTTTCTCGGTGCCACGACGCACAACGTCGCGCCTTACGCCTCGCCGCTGGGGAAGTTTGCCGCTTTTTTGCAGCAAATGGACATGGAGTCGAACGGCAAGCGCATCCACATCGACGGCAGCCCGGTCGAAATCGCCACCGCGCCGGTGCTATGGGGCGGCTTGGGCATTGACGGGCAGCATGCCTACTTTCAGCTGATTCACCAGGGGCGGCATTTGGTGCCGATGGATTTCATCGGCCTGCGCACCGAGCGCAGCCCGCTGCCGTTCGCCGCCGAGCACCACCGCATCGTGCTGCTGAACATGCAGGCGCAGGCGCAGGCCTTGGCGCTGGGGCGCACGCCTGAAGAAACGGTGCGCGAACTGCGCGCCAGCGGCATGGACGAGGCCGAAGTGCAGCACCTGGCGCCGCACCGCAGCTACCCTGGCAACGTGCCGAGCAGCACCATCTGGATTGACGCACTGACCCCGCGCAGCCTGGGTGCGCTGATTGCGCTGTACGAACACAAGGTGTTTTGCCAGGCGGCGATTTGGGGCGTTCACGCCTACGACCAGTGGGGCGTGGAGCTGGGCAAAAAGATGGCCAAGGACATGGAAGACGCGCACCGCGCTGCCAACTGAAGTCGCCAAGGCAGGGGGCGATTCACGCCGGTTATTGGTTTTAAGGCGCTACTTTGCCGCGCAGCGCCTTGGTGGCTGAGCGCTGGCTTTTGCCCTCCAGCCTGCGCTGGCGCGAACCGTAAGTCGGCTTGGTGGCGCGGCGGGCCTTGGGCGGGTTGGAAATGCTGTCGATCACCTGCTGCAGCCGCACCAGCGCATCGGCGCGGTTCATCTCTTGGGTTCGGTGCTGCTGGGCCTTGAGCACCAGCACGCCCTGACGGGTGATGCGGCTGTCGCTCAGGGCCAGCAAGCGCGTCTTGATCTCTTCGGGCAGGGAGGACGCGGCAATGTCAAAGCGCAGATGCACCGCGCTGGAAACCTTGTTGACGTTCTGGCCGCCCGCGCCCTGCGCCCGGATGGCGCTGAGATCGACCTCGCGCTCATCAACTGGAAACTGCAGAGCAGCGGCGCAGGCGGTCACTGGCTGGCGGGCCTTTGGCCGGGCCGGGCGGCTGGCGTTCTGCAGCCTGGATCAAAGTCTGCCGCAGAGCCGCCGGGCTGCCCGCCAGGCGGGCGACTGGCCGACCCGAGCGGGGAGGAAGCAGGCGAGGGATCACGGCGGCAGGCCGCTGCGCCCACGACCAGCCGCAGCATCTGCCGCGCCATGAGACGATGCACCTTGGTGGTCTTGTGCGCGCCATCCCAGTTGATGAAACTTTCAGCCACGGCCAGTCCATCGTCAAACTTTTCAGTCACGCAGGCCGGCGTTGTCATGCACCATGCCATCGTTTCGCTCAATCCATAGGGCTGGGGATTGCGCACCATGTCGCTGACAGCGGCGTAGGCATCGAACAGCTGGATATCGCTGCCAAACAGGCTGCTGGCGCGCTTGACCACCTGGGCCATCGCGGCATTCAGGGCCATGCCTGCCTGGTCGTTAGGGAGTCCGATTTTGTCGCGCGGTGTGCGGTTGACCACCAGCATGCGGCGCCCGCCAGCCTTGTGCAGCAGCTCAATCACCCGCTCAAAGTTGGCGCTGGCCTCCGTGATGCGCTGCGACAGAATATCCGGGCTGGCCGCACCAAAAAGATCGTTGGAGCCCGCCCAGATCACCACCAGGTCGCTCTTGTGCAGCGTGCCGCCGTCCCGGATGAAGCGCTCGACCTGCCCGGAAAGCCCGGTCGCTTTCAGACCTTCAAAGCGGGCCGCAAACTGGGGCTGGAGCAGCGACATGCTGTTGCTCTCTCCGCTGGTGGCGCCGCTGACCGCATACGATTCGAGCCGGGCGTGCAGAAAACGCGCCAGATACTCCACCACCACAGGCCCGTTGCTTTCACGCCCCTTCCAGCGCGGCGGCGCCGGGATTTTCTGGCCGGTGATGCGCAGCAAGTTGCCGTTATCAACATTGCTGTCACCGAAGGCCACCACCCGCTCAATCGCGGGCAGTTGCGCATCGTTGGCGCAAGCAGACAGCCAGGCCATAGAAAGCATCACTACACCAACGCTCAGCAGGCGCCAGAGCGCGCCCGACCCGGCCAGCTTGGAGGTTAAATACCAGTTGGCCTTGATGCCCATTGCCGTTAACGCGGAACCCAGCGGAACAAAAACCGGTGCTTGACCATGAACCAGCAGGTCAGCAGCATGCTGATATGAATGGCCGTATTGATCCAGACATTGTGCATTTGAGGCAGCGGCGTATTTTCAATCAAAAGAATCAGGTAAATATGCATAAAGAAAACATACATCGACTCCTGCCCCAGCGGGATGAACAGCCAGCCCATTGAGCGATCAATCGGCTTCCACGCCACGGTCAGCACAACATAAGACGACACGAACAGCGCCAGGTTATTGAGCAGCCGACCGGGGCCGAGGTTATATTTCAGAAAGAAATTCTGATACCACCAGTTGAAAGTTTCCGGGGCCATCCACCTGAGTTTGGCCCACTCGGGAATCTGATCTGCCGGCTGATT
>CAIYKK010000726.1 GCA_903926695.1 uncultured Burkholderiales bacterium | reverse complement strand
TGGGCTACACCATCCATCACAATGCGGCCCGACTCCATGATGTAGCCAAAGTCTGCATAGCGCAAAGCCATGTGGGTGTTTTGTTCGGCGAGCAAAAACGTGACATGCTCTTTTTGGTTCAAATCTTTGACGATGTTGAACACCTCTTCGACGATTTGCGGTGCCAAGCCCATGGAAGGTTCGTCCAGCAACACCATATTGGGGTTGGACATCAAGGCGCGACCAATGGCGCACATTTGCTGCTCGCCGCCGGAGGTGTAGGCCGCCTGCGAGGTGCGGCGGGTCTTGAGGCGCGGAAAGTAGTTATAGACTTTTTCCAGATTGGCCGCGATTTCGGCTTTGCTGTCGCGGGTGTAAGCGCCGGTCATCAGGTTTTCCTCGATGGTCAGGTGGGCGAAGCAGTGGCGACCTTCCATCACCTGCACCACGCCGCGCTTGACCAGATCGGCGGGCGAGAGGTTTTCGATGCGCTCGCCATGCAGCTCGATGGAGCCTTTGGTGACCGCGCCGCGCTCGCCCTGCAGCAGGTTGGAAATGGCGCGCAGCGTCGTAGTTTTGCCTGCGCCGTTGCCGCCCAGAATGGCGACGATGCCGCCCTCGGGCACCTGCAGCGACACGCCCTTGAGCACCAGGATCACATGGTTGTAAATGACCTCAATGCCGTTGACGTTCAAGACGATTTTTTTCGGTTCCATAGGGTTTTTCTCTCGGTGTGCCAGGCGGCAGGTCTGGCGCGCAAACCTGCCGCCTGGCGGCTCGCGCGGAGCCGCCATTGCGTGGTGCGCAGCCGCCGGGGCGGACTGCGCAGGGGTTTTTCAGATCAAGACTGGCAGTCGGCTGCGGCGCGGCGCGTCAGCTTTTTGTCGGTGATGTATTTTTCAGCGCCGGCCTTGACCAGCGGCTTGATGATCTGGTCATCAGACTGGTACCAGTCGGACGACATCGCCCACTTCTTGCCGTCCCAGGTCTGCACACGCGCCCAGGTCGAACCCATGTGGTCGGCGCAGCTGGTGGAGATGGGGCGCATCACGCCGTTGAAACCGAGCGCGTCGAGCTTTTTCTGGTCCAGTGCGAGGTTTTCCAGACCCCAGCGCACCTGCTCGCCGGTCATGACCTTGCCTTTGCCAAAGCGCTCTTGGGCGCGGCGCACGGCTTCAATGCCCAGCATCTGGATGATCACGCCACGCGTGTAAAGCACCGAGCCGACTTCGTCTTTTGGACCCGTGCCTTGGCCCTTGTCGTGGACGTTTTTCAGGATGTCCTGAATCACCTTGGGCTGCTGGCCCGAGCTGTTCAGCGCCAGCGCGTTGTAGCCCTTGGCACCTTCGCCCACGTCGCGCACGTCTGGCTCGGCGCCCGCCCACCACACGCCATACATCTTGTCACGCGGGAAACCGGTGGCCTGCGCTTCTTTCAGTGCGGTCGAATTCATCACGCCCCAGCCCCACAGCATCACGTAATCGGGTTTGCTCTGGCGCACCTGCAGCCAGGTGGCTTTTTGCTCGACGCCGGGCGCGGTGACCGGCAGCATCTGCAGCTCAAAACCGTGCATGCGGGCGCGTTCCTGCAGCAGCGGAATCGGCTCCTTGCCGAATGGGCTGTCGTGATAGACCAGCGCGATTTTTTTGCCTTTGAGCTTGTCCAGGCCGCCAGCGTTTTTGCCGATGTGCTGAATCAAAATGTCCGCGCCCGTCCAGTAGCTGCCCATCAGCGGGAAGTTCCATTTGAATGCCATGCCATCCTGCGCGACGGAGAGGCCATAGCCCAGCGTCATCAGCGGAATCTTGTCCACGGGGGCTTTTTCGGTCAGCGCAAAGGTGATGCCGGTGGCCTGCGGGTCAAACAGGGCGACGCCGGGTTTGTTTTTCAGGCGCTCGTAGCATTCGACGCCCCGGTCGGTGGCGTAGCCGGTTTCGCACTCTTCAAACGTGATTTTGACGCCGTTGATGCCGCCGTCGCGGGCATTGACCATCTTGATGTAATCCTGCTTGCCGTTGGCCCAAGGCGTGCCGTTGGGCGCGTAAGGGCCGGTGCGGTAAGACAGCAGCGGGAAGAACTGCTCCTTGGCCTGCGCAAAAGCGCTGGTGGACAGCGAGGACGCGCCAGCGGCGACCACGGCAGCGGCAATCACGAGTTTGGAAAGCTTCATGGATATGTCTCCTTGGAATAAATGTGTTGAAGCACGAGGGAAAACGGTTCTGCAGGTTGGCTGAAACAGCGGGCGGGCGTATTGCGCGAAGCCTGCCGGGTCAGTGCGGGAACGGCCACAGGCGCATTTTTTGTTTGCCCATAGACCACAGCTTGGCCAGGCCATGCGGCTCGACGATCAGGAACCACACGATCAGCCCGCCGAAAATCATCAGCTCGGCGTGCGAGACGCCAGCGGTGGAAATCTCGATGCCGAACAGGCTCATAAAAGCGGGCAAAAAGCGGTTCAGCGCAATCGGCAGCACGACGATAAAAGCCGCGCCGAAAAAGCCGCCCATGATGGAACCCAGCCCGCCAATGATCACCATAAACAGCAGGCGAAACGAGATTTCCACCGAGAACGCGGCGGGCTCCCACGAGCCCAGATGCACAAAGGCCCACAGCGCCCCGGCCATGCCGATGATGAAAGAGCTGACCGCAAAGGCGCTGAGTTTGGCGTACATCGGCCGGATGCCGATGACGGCGGCGGCCACGTCCATGTCGCGATTCGCCATCCATTCACGGCCGATGGCGCCGCGCACCAGGTTCTTGGCCAGCAGGGCCACAACCACCAGAATCGCCA
>CAIYKK010000725.1 GCA_903926695.1 uncultured Burkholderiales bacterium | reverse complement strand
GGGACATGCGGATGAGCTTCAAGTATTGGCACGCAGGCGAGCCAGTGGCTGACAGCAAAAGGAAATCATGATGTTTTCTGCCACCCTGAATCAATTGCCGCCTGACCCGCTCGCCGACAGCGAACTGGCCAGCACCGTCGCCACGCTGATGCAGTCGCGCCAGACCATCCTGCCCAAGCGGCTGGGCGAGCCCGGCCCGGACGCCCGGCAACTGCGGATGATTCTGCAGGCGGCGGCCAGCGCGCCCGACCACGGCCAGCTGCGGCCCTGGCGCTTTGTGCGGGTGCCGCTCTCTGAGCGCGGGCAGCTGGCCGATGTTTTTGGCGCGGCCCTGCTGGAGCGCGACGCCGCCGCCACGTCCGAGCAGGTCGCGCAGGCGCACGAAAAAGCGCACCGCGCACCGCTGCTGTTGCTGGCCATCGTCGATGGCCGCCACGACGATTCCGGGATTGATCTGGCCGAGCGCATGGTGTCCGTCGGCTGCGCGCTGCAAAACATGTTGCTGATGGCGACAGCGCTGGGCTACGGCTCGGCGCTGACCAGCGGCAAGGCGCTCAAATCGACCGGCCTGCGCCAACTGTTTGGCCTGAACGACGAGGAACAGGCGCTGTGTTTTTTGAGCATAGGCACGCCGAAATCGCGCAAAAGCGCCCGCCAGCGGCCCGCGCCGGGCGACTATGTCAGCACGCTGGGGCCAAGCGGCGCGCCGGTGCCGGGTTTCTGACAAGCCGCCCGGCGTTTGGGGGTAACCTCTTCTAAATTTGCCCCGAAAGGGGCGTGGATTGAAACAAACATGACGCTTTCGACTTTTGACGATCTTTTGCAGGCGGCCAAAAGCCAGCCTGCGCCGCAGCGCCTGCTGTTTGTCTTTGCCAGCGTGGAGCTGCCCGACGACGCCACGCCCGCCCAGCGCCAGGCTTTTGCCGCCGGGCAGGGCGGCGCGCTGGTGCCGCTGATGTGCGTGGACAAGTCGCCCGACGAGTTGGCCGCGTTCAGCACGCTGGTCGAGGAAGCGGCCCAGTTCGGTCAGCCTTGGGGCATGGTGTTTGCTGCCGCGATGTCGGGCCAGCCGGGCCGGGCGCTGACTTCCGCCGACGCTGAAGCGCCGCTGCAGCGCATGGTCGAAGCCATCAAGCGCGGCGAGATCGGCGGCTACATGCCGTTCGACCCGCAGGGCCACGCCGTCCGGCTGGGCTGAGCGCCATGATCGCCGCCAAAAACGCCGCCAAAAGCACGACCCTGCCGGTGTCGCTGCCCGGCCACCGGCCACTGGCTGCCGGTCTGGAAGCGCCTTTTGAAATGCTCGCCGCCTGCCACGAGCGGGTCGAGCGCATGCTGGCGCTGCAGACCAAGCTGCAGCAGCATCTGCTGGACAAGGGCTGCGACGAGCCCGCCCGCCAAGCCGCCCGCGACGTGATGCGCTACTTTGATCTTGCCGCGCCGCTGCACCACCAGGACGAAGAACTGCATGTGTTCCCGCCGCTGCTGGCCGGTGCCGATGCGGCGCTGCGCATGCTGGCCGAGCGGCTCATCAACGATCACCGGCAGATGGAAGCGGCCTGGATTGCGGCGCGCAGCGTGCTGCAGGCCATCGCCGACAGCCGCCCGGATGCCGACTGGCGCGCGCTGACTCCGGCGCAAGCCGATGCGCTGAACCAGTTCGCCGCCCTCTATGAGCAGCATCTGGCCGATGAAAACGGCGCCGCCTATCCCGCCGCCCAGGCCGCCTTGCCGCTGGAGGCGGTGCAGGCCATGAGCGAAGACATGATGCAGCGCCGGGGCGTGGCACCGCTTCGCCCCTAGCCGGGCCAGCGGGCAAGAGACAGTCTGCGCAGCCGTTGCGGCCCGGCGGGTCTTTCTGGCTGGTCACGCTGGCAGATGCTGGCTCGGCCTGCGGGTGAATCTGGGAAAATGCTTTCATTCGAGCAGCCGCCCCCACATTCAAGAACGAAAGCCTGACCCCATGAACGCTCTGAACATCGCCGACTACATGCAGACGCTGGGCGCGCAAGCCAAAGCCGCCAGCGCCCACACCGCCCGTGCCCCGGCAGCGGTCAAAAACAAGGCGCTGCGCACGCTCGCCGCGCTGCTGCGCCAGAACGCCCCGGCCCTGCAGCAAGCGAACCAGTGCGACCTCGACCGTGCCGCTAGCGCCGGGCTGGCCGGGCCGCTGCTGGACCGCCTCAAGCTCGGCGCCAAAGACCTTGAAACCGTCGCATGACGCGCACGGCGATTTGGGCCGAGGGAGGGCTGCATGGCAACGCTTTTCGTCAGGACATCAATGCGCTGCGTGCCTGGGCTGTGTTGGCAGTGGTCGGTTATCACTTCCAAATTCCAGGTTTTCTCGGCGGATTTGTGGGCGTTGACCTATTTTTTGTGATCTCGGGTTATCTCATTACAGGGCAGGTGTTAAGTCAGTTGCAAGAAAACCGGTTTTCCTTGCTTGATTTCTGGCTGTCCCGCTTGCGCCGTATTTTTCCGGCGCTGTTTGCGGTGACTGTGTTTGCCGTGGCGCTGGGTTGGGTGTTCACGATGCCAGGTGATTACCTTAAACACATACGGCAGGCGCTTTCTGCATTGGCTTTTGTCTCCAATTTGACGCTGGATGGCGAACGCGGCTATTTTGATGCTGCTGCACAGACCAAGCCACTGCTGCACACTTGGTCGTTATCCATTGAATGGCAGTTCTACATGGGTTTACCTTTACTGTTGTTGACGATTTGGCGGTTTTTCCCAGCATCAAGGAAGCTCTCTGCCGCCCGTTGGGAATTACTGCTTGTTGCAATTGCATCGCTGTCTTGGTGTTTATGGGGCAGCATGATTGATCCCAGTGGCGGATTTTTTTCTCTTCGTGCGCGTGCTTGGGAGCTTTTGGTTGGCAGCATCATTGCAGGCCTGCATTTGCAGTTAAAAAGTCGTGCAACCGAAAACGCCGGAAAGGCGGATTCACGCTACCGCTCCGCTGCGGCAGCTTTGGGCTGGCTCTTGATTGCGATCAGTACAGTATCCCCCTTGCCGTCGGAGCACTGGCCGGGCTTGTTGACTGTCTTGCCATTAAGCGGCGCTGCACTCGTGGTGGGTGCCAGTGACCGATTCATCGGTCAGCACATCATTGGTCATGCCGCCGTGCAGCGCATCGGGGACTGGTCTTATTCAATTTATCTCTGGCATTGGCCACTCTGGGTTTTCTTTCTGGAGAGGGCATCATTTATTGGCTTTTCGATAGGATGGGCACCCAAATTGGGTCTTCTTGGTGTGACGCTGGTTCTGGGCTATCTGTCCTATCGCTATGTGGAGCAGCCCTTTCGTTCGCGTCGTGGTTTTTGGACTGCTCGACACCTGGCTGGTGGCTGCGCTCTGGGTTTCATGGCCTTCCTGTTATTCACCGTGGCTGTCCTTAAGTCTCATGGCTTCCCCGGTCGGCTGCCAGACTACCAGCAGCGCGCAGAACTTGCTCGCCGCACAAATACGCCGCGTGATGAATGTTTTCGAAATGCAAGCTCTTCCAAGCAAGCTTCTGAGCGATTTTGTGAGTTTGGCGCATCAACT
>CAIYKK010000724.1 GCA_903926695.1 uncultured Burkholderiales bacterium | reverse complement strand
TGGCCACGCTGCTGACGCACCATTACGGCCTGCCCACGTCCGAGAGCGTGGTGTTTGAAGCCATGTACAGCCAAGGCGACCAGGCCAAAATCCAGCGCGAAGGCTTTTCGCTGCTCGATATGAAGCGTTTTTTGCAGTCGCTCGGCTTTGAGGCTGACGGCTTTGAGCAGCCGCTGGACAAGCTGCTCGAAGCGCGTGTGCCCGCCATTGTGCTGATCAACGACAACGGCTATCAGCACTTCGTCGTCGTCAAAGGTCTGCGCGGCGAGCGGGTGCTGATCGGCGATCCGGCCAGCGGCACCCGCGCCGTCGCCCGCGCCGCTTTTGAAGCCAGCTGGAAAAGCCGGCTGCTATTTGTCATTCACAACCGCATGGACGCAGCGCGCTTTAACCTTCTGGCCGACTGGCGTGCCGCCCCGCAAGCGCCGCTGGCCGCCGGAATCAGCCGCGACAGCCTGGGGGGCGTGACCCTGTCCGGGCCGGGGCCGGGAGATTTCTGATGCAGCCGTGGTTATTTCATTCCCATCGGGCAAAAAACGCATGCAGGCTGCTGGCCGCGCTGGGCGGCGTGCTGCTCGCGGGCACCAGCGCTGCGCAGAGCCTGGAAAACCCGCTACCGCTGCCGCCGCAAGATGAGCAGGTCTGGCTGGCCGCCAGCAGCTACACGCTGGCCCAGCAGCGCGGCGGCTTCAGTCTGGGCCAGGGGTTGATGGTGTCTTTTGGCATCAGCCGGGCGGTTTATATCAACGGCCAACTTGTCACGTCCACCGCGTTCCAGATCAATGACCTGACGCGGCTCAGCGCGGCGCAGGTCGCCACGCTGGCGCAGCACATTCCCGCGCAGGCGCAGGTGGTGCAAAACGGGCCGGGCAACACGGTTGATCCGGGCGCGCTCGCCGCGCCGCTGACCACCTACATCCAGAACACGCTGAACGACCAAACCCTGCGCAGCCAGACCGTGATCCAGGCCACCAGCAACGGCCTGTCGATGGTGAAAAGCCTGAACCTGCAAACCACCCTGAGCGAAGCCATAGTCAACGCTATCAGGCCGCGCTAGCGGTACACTCCAAAGCCTTTCTGGGCGGGCGCCTTCCGGCCTTCTTCCGCACTTCCGCGCCAGAGAATCCGGCCCGTTTTTCTTCCTTCACAGCCCCTGGATATAAACCATGACCCGCTGCACACCGCGCCGCCTCGGCGCTTTTTTTGTTCTGGCCGCCTCCGTCTGGCTGGCAACGCTGCCCGCCCACGCCCAGACCGTCGTCGTCACGCCCAACGTCCGCAATTTCCCCGCCGCTGCCCTGCGCGGCGAACTGGTGATCGTCGCCGCGCCCGCCATCACGATGGACGGCAAAGCCGACCGGCTCTCGCCCGGCGCACGCATTCACGGGACCGACAACCTGCTGGTGATGTCCGGCGCGCTCGTCAACCAGACCGTGGCCGTGAACTACCTGCGCGAGAGCGCGGGCATGGTGCATGAAGTCTGGATTCTCAACAGCGAAGAAATCGCGCAAAAGCGCCCGAACAGCAAATCGTCCTCCTTCTGGATTTTTAACTTTGGCGGCAGCGGCGCCTCGGTGGGCGTCAAGTCGCCTTGAGGGCGGCGGCCACGGCGCCACGCTTTTCCCCGCTTTCGCCCTGTTAAATAGCCCCGGCGGGAGCGGCCAGTTTTCCTTTTTAATCCCCTGAGCCGTTCGCGCCCGCCCTGTCGGCGCAAGCTGCCGCCTTTCAAGTACCCACACCATGTCCAAAAAAGTCTTTATCAAAACCTTCGGCTGCCAGATGAACGAGTACGACTCGGACAAGATGAGCGACGTGCTCCACGCCGCCGAAGGCTACGAGCCCACGCAAAACATCGACGAGGCCGACCTGATCTTGTTCAACACCTGCTCGGTGCGCGAAAAGGCGCAGGAAAAAGTCTTCAGCGACCTGGGCCGCGTCAAGCACCTGAAAGCCAAGGGCGTCTTGATCGGCGTCGGCGGCTGTGTGGCCAGCCAGGAAGGCGCGGCCATCATTGCGCGTGCGCCTTATGTCGATGTGGTGTTCGGCCCGCAGACGCTGCACCGCCTGCCCCAGCTGCTCGCCAGCCGCGCCCGACTGAACAAGCCGCAGGTCGATATCAGCTTTCCCGAAATCGAAAAGTTCGACCATCTGCCACCCGCCCGCGTTGAAGGCGCCAGCGCTTTTGTGAGCATCATGGAAGGCTGCTCGAAATACTGCAGCTACTGCGTCGTGCCCTACACACGCGGCGAAGAAGTCTCGCGCCCGTTTGAAGACGTGCTGGTGGAAGTCGCCGGGCTGGCCGACCAGGGCGTGAAAGAAGTCACGCTGCTCGGCCAGAACGTCAACGCCTACCGGGGCGCAATGGGCGGCACCGCCGAAATCGCCGACTTCGCCACGCTGCTGGAATATGTCTCGGACATTCCCGGCATCGAGCGCATCCGCTACGTGACCAGCCACCCGAACGAATTCACCCAGCGCCTGATCGACGCTTACGCCACGCTGCCCAAGCTGGTCAGCCATTTGCATTTGCCGGTGCAGCACGGCTCAGACCGCATTTTGATGGCCATGAAGCGCGGCTACACGGCGATGGAATACAAATCGACGATTCGCAAACTGCGCGCCATTCGCCCCGATCTGGCGATGAGCAGCGACTTCATCGTCGGCTTTCCGGGCGAGACCGAGGACGATTTTCAAAAACTGATGAAGCTGGTCAACGATGTCGGCTACGACACTTCGTTCAGTTTTATCTTCAGCCCGCGCCCCGGCACGCCCGCCGCCAACTTGGCGGACGACACGCCGCACGAGGTCAAACTCAAGCGCCTGCAGCAACTGCAAGCGACGCTGGACGACAGCGTGCGCGCCATCAGCGCCAGCCGTCTGGGCACGCGCCAGCGCATTCTGGTCGAAGGCACGGCGCGCAAGGACGCGAGTGAACTCATGGGCCGCACCGA
>CAIYKK010000723.1 GCA_903926695.1 uncultured Burkholderiales bacterium | reverse complement strand
TGAACACAAACCGGCGCGCCCCGGCGAAGCGGCCCATGTCCCGCGCCTGCCCGCCGGTGGGCATGAGTTCAAACTTGAAAGCCTGGAGGCGCTGCATGCTGGGATTTTAATCAGCGATTTTGCTGATCAGCACCAAGCACAGGACGCCTGCGGCGTCCGCGCTCTGCATCCCCGTCCTCAAGGACGGGGTTTTCCGCGCAAGATGGATAATGTGCAACAGGTTCTGGCAAGCCGCGCCAGAGCCGCACTACAAGCCAAGGAAGCCATCATGAGCCATTCAGACACGTCCAAAGAGGGCGATTTTGCCCATTGGGTTGAAGAAAAATCAGAAGCGTTGAAGTTCGAGCTGGGCGAGAAATTCCCGGTTCCGCCCACGGTGCTGGTGTCGGCTTCCGTGCATGCTGAAACCGGGCGTCAAAAACTCGAAGAAGTGCTGTTGGAGCACGAAACGCCCACCCCGGAGTTTCTCGAAGAAGTCGCTGCGCTGGAGGGTGCCCCGCCCTTGAGCGATGACGATCTGGCTGAGCAGGCAATGGCCGCTGGCGGAGCCGATGACGACCCCAGTACGCCGGAATAAAGCAGGTGCCCGCCCGCTGACAGCGTATGCAAACGCCTTGTCAATTTTTGAACGGACGCAGGGCGTTGTCGCGGTTGAGCCATGTCACACCTTTGTCATCAAATCGGTCAACACTCGGAGATTTCCTTGATGAACTGTTTTGCCGATGTCTCTTTTGACCGCCCCACTGCTTGACCTGACCTTGCCGATCAAATTTCTTGACCGTGACCGCAGCATTCTGGCTTTCAACGAGCGGGTGCTGGACTGGGCGCGACGCGCCGATGTGCCGCTGCTGGAACGCCTGCGGTTTTTGTGCATCGTCTCATCGAATCTGGACGAATTTTTTGAAGTCCGCGCCGCACCCCATCTGACCGCCGCCTTGGCCAATGACCAAAAAGGCGTTTACACGGCTGATTCGTTCAAGGCACTGTCAGACTTTGCCCATGACATGGTGGCGCGCCAGTACACGCTCTATAACGACGAGTTGCTGCCCGCGTTTGAACGCGAAGGCATCCGTATCGTCTCCCACGGCGAGCGCGACACGGCCCAGCGGCGCTGGGTGAAGGAGTATTTTGAAAAAGAGGTGCGCCCGTTGCTCATCCCGGTGGGGCTGGACCCGTCGCACCCGTTTCCGCAGGTGGCGAATAAATCGCTTAACTTCATCGTCCGGCTCGGCGGGCGCGATGCCTTTGGCCGCGAAAACGACATTGCCATCGTCAAGGTGCCGCGCGTGCTGCCGCGCCTGATTCGCATGCCCAGCCCCGAGGGCGACAACACCCGGCTGTTTTTGTCGATCTCCAGCGTGATCCGGGCGCATCTGGCCGATTTGTTTCCGGGGCGCAAGGTGGGTGAGTTTTCGCAGTTCCGCGTCACCCGCCATTCCGATCTGGAAGTCGATGAAGACGATGTGAAAAACCTGCGCACCGCGCTACGCTTGGGGCTGGAGCAGCGCAACTACGGCCAGGCCGTGCGGCTCGAAGTATCGGCTGGCTGCTCCGAATATCTGTCGAGTTTTTTGCTCAAGCAGTTCAACCTGCCAGAGCTGGCGCTGTACCGCGTCAGCGGCCCGGTCAATCTGGTGCGCCTGACGCAGCTGGTCGATCTGGTCAACGATCCCCAACTGCTGTTCACCCGCCACAAGGCTTGTTACCCGAAGCAGCTTCACCCTGGGCAATCGTTTTTTGAGCGCCTTAAACAAAGCGATGTGTCGATTCACCAGCCGTTCGAGAGTTTTGACGGCGTGCTGGCCTTTTTGCGCGAAGCGGTCAACGATCCGCAGGTGCTGGCCATCAAGCAGACCATTTACCGCACGGGGGCCAATTCCGAGCTGATGCTGCTGCTGCGCGAAGCCGTGCGGCGCGGCAAGGAAGTCACCGTGGTGGTCGAACTCAAGGCGCGTTTTGACGAAGAGGCCAACATCAACTGGGCCGAAATGCTCGAATCGATTGGCGCGCAGGTTGTGTACGGCGTGATGGGGCTGAAAACCCACGCCAAAATGCTGCTGGTCACGCGGCGCGAAGACACGGGACTGGTGCGCTACGCCCACCTGTCCACCGGCAACTACAACCCCAGCACCGCCCGGCTTTACACCGATGTGAGTTATTTGACCGCCGAGCCGATGCTGGCGGCGGACGTGGACAACGTCTTTGTGCATCTGGCCAGCCACAGCCGCCTGCCCAAACTGCACCATTTGCTGCTCGCGCCGTTTCAGTTGCACCGCAAGCTGCTGGAAAAAATCGAAGCGCTGGCCCAAGCCGCGCTGCAGGGCAAAGACACCCGCATCGTCATCAAAACCAATGCCCTGACCGATGAGCAGCTGATGCGTGCGCTGGTCAAAGCCGGGCAATGCGGCGTGAAAATTGACCTGATCGTGCGCGGCGCCTGCATGCTGCCCGCTCAAGTGCCGGGCGTGACAGATAACATCCGCGTGCGCTCGGTGATTGGCCGCTTTCTGGAGCATTCGCGGGTGTTTTATTTCCGCTGCGCTGACGATGAAACGCTTTACCTGTCCAGCGCTGACTGGATGAATCGCAACATGCTGCGTCGGGTCGAACTGGCCTGGCCCGTGATTGACCCGACGATTCGCCAACGGTTGATTGATGAGTGTCTGGTCGCTTATCTGCACGACGGGCGCGACGCTTGGGATTTGCAGCCAAACGGCACTTACGTGCGCGTCAATCCCGCCGATCCGGCGCAGCGCCATAGTGCGCAGGCCGCGCTGATGGCGCGCTACTCCGCATCTTCCAAACAGGAAAGGTAGGGTCGCAGCGTGGATCTGATTTTGTGGCGTCATGCCGAAGCCCAGGAGTTGCCGCCCGGCGATCCCCGGATGCGCACGGATTTGGAGCGGGCCTTGACGCCCCGAGGCGAAAAGCAGGCAGCCCGGATGGCGCAATGGCTGGACCGGCAGTTGCCGGGCAGTGCGCGCATTCTGGTCAGCCCGGCGCGGCGCTGTGAGCAGACCGCGCATGCGCTGGGCCGCAAGTTCAAAATCTGCAGTGAACTGGCGCCCGGCGCCACGGCGGCGCAGCTGCTGGAACTGGCGCAGTGGCCGACGGGAAAATCGCCTGTGCTGGTCATCGGCCACCAGCCAACGCTGGGCCAAGCCATTGCGCAACTGGTCGGTCTTCAGGCCAGCGACTGCGCTCTCAAAAAAGGCGCCCTGTGGTGGCTGCGCAGCCGCGAGCGTGACGGCCAAGGCCAGACGCTGGTGCTGTCGGTGCAGTCGCCCGAGTTGCTTTAAACGGCGCTATGGCACCAAAAGGCTGGGCGCTGTTTATTTTTCCAGCACCGGGCGGCCGGTCTTGATCGTGGGAACTTCAGCCAGCGCGGCGAGGAATTGCGCGTCCGGCAAGGCCGCCAGCAGCTTGATGCTGGCGCGCAGCAGTTCGCTTTTTTTGACCGGGCGGGTCAGCAAGGTGGCGCGCTGTTTCAACTCATCCAGCACCACATATTCCGCTTTGGGAATGGTGAAGCTGTCGCGCACCAGTTTGGGTTTCTTGGCTTTTTCGGGCGCGGCGGCTTTCTCAGGCTCTGCGGCTTTTGCGGGTGCCGCTGCTTTTTCAGGCTTGGGCAGTTTTTTCGTGGCCTGTTTGGCGGCGGCGGGTTTTTTGGCGCTGGCTGGTTTGCTGGCGGGCACTGGGGCCGCGACTGGCGCTTGAGTCGGCAATTCTGCAGCAGGGGCGGCAGGCGTAGAAGGTTTGGCGATTTTTTTGGAGGTGGCCATGAAGATGCTTTCGGGTTAAATGGTTTATACAGTTTATACGATTTAACAAAAACCGCAAAGCATCTGTGGCATTACAGGCCGACCAGCTCCAGCGTCCAGGGCGTTTTTTGCCAGGCC
>CAIYKK010000722.1 GCA_903926695.1 uncultured Burkholderiales bacterium | reverse complement strand
GGCCTGGCAAATGCAGGACTACAACGCCCACGGCGCAGCGGGCAACGCGGCGGCGGCTACGGCTGAAAAAGGCCGGGCGCTGCTCGATGCGCTGGGCCGCAGTCTGGCGCGGCTGCTGGTGGAAATAGATCAATTGCCAGCCGACACGCTGCGCAGCCAGACGGCCTTTTGAACGTGTGTCTGGCGGCGGGCGGCCTGCCGGGCGGGGCATTTCCGGCACGTTTTCGGCGCGCATCCTTATGCAATCCTGACGGGGCCGCTGTTACGCTGAAAGCATGACCAATACGCCAAGCCAGTCTCCGTTCAGCGCCGCTTTCCTCCGGGGATGGGGCGCAGTTTTTGCGCTTCTGACGGCGGCGACGCTGGCCGGAATTGCGCTGGACAGCCATGTCACGCTGATGAGTCAGGCCATGATTTATGTGCTGATTGTGGTCATTGCGTCTTACCGGCTGGAGCGCATCGAGTCGGTGGTGTGCGCCGTGGGCAGTGTGGCGGCGCTGAACTTTTTCTTTGTGCCGCCGCGCTGGACGATGGCGGTGGAAAACGACGAGCTGTTTGTCGCGCTGGCCGCGATGTTGTGCGTGGCGCTGGCGATCAGCCATCTGGCCGCCGAGGTCAGGCGCGAATCACGCGCCGCCTGGCTGAGCGAGCGGCACGCCCGCCAGTTGCAGGCTTTATCAACCGAACTGGCGGGTGTTGAGTCGGCGGCGCAAGTGCTGTTGTGCGGCCAGCTGGCGCTGGCGGCGGCTTACGCCGGGCCGTGTGTGCTGGTGCTGGCCGTTCAAGACGATAAAGAAGATAAGGGCCAAGCCCTGCTGGACGCGGGCGCTGCGCCCGGCCCGGTGCTCGACGGCCTGCGCTGCTGCATGCGCGAGGCGGCGGTGCTTGGCCCCGGCACCGGGCGCTGGCCGGGGCTGGGCGGCTGGTATTTGCCGCTGGGCGGCGCCGGGCGCATGGTGGGCGCGGCCTGTGTGCGGCCAGCGCGCGCCAGCGACACCGAAGGCCGCGAACACGCCCAAGCCATCTGCGCCCTGCTGGCCCAAGCCTTGTGGCGCCTGCGTCTGGCCGCTTCGGTGCAGGCCGCGCAGAGCGAGGCGCAGCGCCATCAGCTGCAAAGCACTTTTTTGGCCGCCGTTTCGCACGATTTGCGCACGCCGCTGGCGGCCATCGTTGGCGCTGCCTCGTCGCTGCAAACCCAGCGCGAGCGGCTGGCGCTGGCCGATCAGGACCGGCTGCTGGAGAGCATCGCCAGAGAAGCCGCTTATCTGAGCGAGGTCACGGAAAACACGCTGCAGTTTGTGCGCCTCTCCAGCTCGGCCCAGGCGCTGCGCCGGGACTGGGAATCCATCGAGGAAATTGTCGGCGCGGTGCTGGCCCGTGTGCGCCAGCGCGACCCGGCGCGGCGCATCCAGTCCAGCGTCGCGCCCGGCCTGCCGCTGATCAAGGCCGACCCGGTGCTGCTGGCGCAAATGCTGGGCAACCTGCTGGACAACGCGCTCAAATACAGCGACGGCCCCGTCGAACTGGTCGTGTCCCTTGACCAGGCCGCGCTGCTGATTGCCGTCAAGGATCGCGGCCCCGGCATCTCCGAAGCGGATCAGGACGCCATTTTTGAGCCGTATGCGCGTGGCGAACAATCCGGCCACCGGGGCGCGGGGCTGGGGCTGGCGGTGTGCCGCGCCGTGGCGCAGGCGCACGGCGGGCAATTGACGCTCAGGCGGCGCAGCGGCGGCGGCAGCAGTTTTTGCGTCAGCCTGCCGGTGGAAGATCAGCCGCTGGCCAAGGATTTGCCATGACGCTGCGCGTGCTGGTGGTCGAGGACGACCGCGAAATCCGCTCGCTGATGCAGTCTTCCCTGTCGGTCGAGGGTTTTGGCGTGCAGACGGCGGCCTCGCTGAGCGAAGCGCGGGCGCTGCTGCGCCACGCTCCGCCCGATGTGGTGATTCTCGATCTGGGCCTGCCCGACGGCGACGGCGAGCTGCTGGTGCGCGAGCTGCGCCAGCGCCAGTCTGTGCCCATCATCGTCGTCTCGGCGCGGCATCAGGAGACGCAAAAAATCGCCCTGCTCGACGCCGGGGCCGACGATTATTTGACCAAGCCTTTCAGCGTGGCCGAGCTGCTGGCGCGCATCCGCGTGGCGCTGCGCCATCGCGGCACGGCGCTGGCCGCCGCCGTGACGGTGCATGCGCTGGACGACCTGCGCATCGACCTGGCGACCCGTGTGGTGCAGCGCGCAGGCGAGCCGCTGCATCTCACGCCGACTGAATTTAAATTGCTGGCGCGCCTGGTGCGCAGCGCGGGCCGGGTGGTGACGCACCGCCAACTGCTCGCCGATGTCTGGGGCGCGGAGTTCACCGGGCACACGCATTACCTGCGGCTGTACATGGGCCAGTTGCGCGCCAAAATCGAGCGCGACCCCGCCGAACCCCGGCACCTGCTGACCGAAACCGGCGTGGGCTACCGGCTGGCCGACGTGTGAAGGCGCTTGGCGCTTTCTGCCGCGCCCGATTTTTCCTTATGCGTTCCTGATGCGCCAGCGGCGATAGTGCAGCCTTGTTCTTTCTTGATTGCCTCCGATGAGTGAAACCGCAGAAAAACAGGGCGCTGCCGCGCTCACGCTGGGCGCCATCGGCGTGGTCTATGGCGACATCGGCACCAGTCCGCTTTACACCATGAAAGAAATCTTCAGCCCGGCCACCGGGATTCCGCTGGACGCTGTCCATGTGATTGGCGCGGTGTCGGTGGTGTTCTGGGGTTTGATGATGGTGGTGACGCTGAAATACGTGCTCTTGATCCTGCGCGCCAGCAACCGGGGCGAGGGCGGCATCATGGCGCTGACCGCCTTGGCCGTCGAGGCCGCTGGCAAGACACCGGCGCGCCACACGGCGCTGCTGCTGACCGGCGTGCTGGGCGCGGCCCTGTTTTACGGCGACAGCGTGATCACCCCGGCGATTTCGGTGCTCAGTGCCGTCGAGGGCATGGAGGTGGTCACGCCGGTGCTCAAGCCTTATGTGCTGCCGATTTCGCTGGGCGTGCTGGTGGGGCTGTTCATGATGCAGCGCCACGGCACCGGCGTGGTGGGCAAGCTGTTTGGCCCGATCATCGTGGTCTGGTTTGCCGTGCTGGCGTTCACAGGGCTGCTGCAAATCATGCAGCAACCGAGCATCCTGGCCGCGCTCAACCCGTTGCAGGCGGTGGCGTTTTTGCGGGCGCAGGGCTGGCACATGTTTGTCGCGATGGGCGCCATCGTGCTGGCGTTCACCGGCGTGGAAGCGCTGTATGCCGACATGGGCCACTTCGGCAAAAAGCCGATTCAGCTGGCGTGGATGGCGTTGGTGCTGCCCGCGCTGGCGCTGAACTACATGGGCCAGGGCGCGCTGTTGATGCGCGACCCGTCGGCGCTGGAAAACCCGTTTTACCGGATGTTTCCGCAGGCGTGGCTGATTGCCGCCGTGGTGCTGGCCACCTGCGCAACGGTGATTGCCTCGCAGGCGGTGATTTCCGGCGCTTATTCCATGACCAAACAGGCGATTCAGCTCGGCCTGCTGCCGCGCATGCAGGTGCATTACACCTCGGCGATGGAAGCCGGGCAGATCTACATGCCCGAGGTCAACTGGATTTTGCTGGTGGCGGTGCTGCTGGCGGTGCTGGGTTTTGGCAGCTCGTCGGCGCTGGCGGCGGCTTACGGTATTGCGGTGACGATGACCATGCTGATCACCACGGTGCTGACGTTTTTTGTCATCCGCTCGGGCTGGCACTATCCTTTGCCGCTGGCGGTTGGCGCCACCGGCTTTTTTCTGGCGCTCGATGCGGTGCTGGTGATGGCGTGTTCGCTCAAGTTCTGGGAAGGCGGCTGGTTCCCGCTGGCGCTGGGTCTGGGGCTGTTTGTGTTGATGGCCACCTGGCGGCGCGGGCGCGAACTGCTGATCGAAAGCATCAGCCAAAATGACCCGGAACTGCTGCCGTTCATCACCAGCTTGAGCGGTGAAAGCCTGCATCGCACCTCGCGCACGGCGGTGTACGCCGTGGCCAACCCGGACACCGTGCCGCAGGCGCTGCTGCACAACCTCAAGCACAACCAGGTGATCCACGAGCGCAACCTGATCCTGACCGTGGTGTTCCACGAAGTGCCGTCGATTCCGGTTGAAGAATGCGTGCGCGTCACGCCACTGGTGCCGGGCTTCTGGACGGTGCAGGTGAACTACGGCTTCAAGGACACGCCGGACATTCCGCAGGCGCTCGAACTGTGCCTGGCGCAGGGGCTGGCGGTGAACCTGTTTGAAACCTCGTATTTCCTCAGCCGCGAAATCATCGTGCCCACACGCGGCTCGGGCATGGCGCACTGGCGCGAAGGCCTGTTTGCCGCCCTTGCGCGCAATGCGGGGAGCGTGGCGGGTTTTCTGCGCCTGCCCAACAACTGCGTGATTGAACTGGGGACGCGGGTGCAGATTTAGGGCTTTTTGAAAGGACTGTCATGCCATCACGGTTTTATGTTTTTCAGCGGCGCGGCCTGTCGGCGGCGCTGTGTGCGCTGCTGTTTTCAGTCTTGAGCGCTTGCGGCGAGATGGCCCGGCTGCCGCTTCAGGCGGGCATGGGGCCGATTCCCGCGCTGCCGCCGCCCCGGCCCGGCCTGATTCCCACGGTCAACATTGCGCCCGCCGTGGGCTGGCCTCCTGGCGTGATGCCCGCGCCGATGCCCGGCTTGGGCGTCACGGCCTTTGCCACCGGCCTGGTGCATCCGCGCTGGCTTTACACGCTGCCCAACGGCGACGTGCTGGTCGCCGAAACCAACGCGCCGCCCAAGCCCGAGGACGCCAAAGGCATCAAGGGCTGGTTCATGAAAAAGACGATGGCCAGCGCCGGGGCGGGCGTGCCTTCGGCCAACCGCATCACGCTGCTGCGCGATGCCGACGGCGATGGCTTGGCCGAGACGCGCAGCACTTTTCTGGGAAACCTCAATTCGCCCTTCGGCATGGCGCTGGTCGGCAGCTATCTGTATGTGGCCTGCACCGACGCGGTGCTGCGTTTTCCTTACGAAACCGGCCAGACCCGCATCACCGCGCCGCCGGTCAAGCTGCTGGATTTGCCCGGCGGCCCGATCAACCACCACTGGACCAAAAACCTCCTCGCCAGCCCGGACGGCAGCAAGCTTTATGTCACCGTCGGCTCCAACAGCAACGTGGCGGAAAACGGCATTGACGCCGAAGCGGGCCGCGCCGCAATCTGGGAAGTGGACTTGGTCAGCGGCAGCCACCGCGTGCTGGCCTCGGGCCTGCGCAACCCCAACGGCCTGGGCTGGGCGCCAGAGACCGGCGCGCTCTGGACCGTGGTCAACGAGCGCGACGAGCTGTGCAGTGATCTGGTGCCCGACTATTTAACCTCGG
>CAIYKK010000721.1 GCA_903926695.1 uncultured Burkholderiales bacterium | reverse complement strand
CGCCTCGTAAAAGTTGTTCAAAGTGATCTGGTTCGGGTGCATGGCGGGTGGTTTCTGACGAAAAAAACAAGGCGTTAAAAGAAAAGCTGGGGCAAAAAGCCCGCGCAAAGTGGGCGCTGGCAGGCGCTACTTGGCGTTGACAATGCCCTTGAAATCGTAAGGCACGACGATGGTGTTGACCTTGCCAGCGGCCACGCCCTCGGCGATTTTCAGATTCGCCATCGCGTTCATGTAGCCAATCGCGCCCGCGTTGGCGTTGAGCGCGGCAATGCGCTCGGCTTCTTTTTTCGCGGTCTGGACTTCGACTTCTTTGGTTTTGAGCTCGTTTTGCGCCCGCACCAGTTCGTTGGCGCTCTGGACAATCACGTCGGCGGGCGTGATGGCGCGCACCTGAACCTGCGACACGGTGATCTTGTCGGCCAGCTTTTCTTCGGCCAGCGTTTTCATCGTGTGCTCGCGGATTTTTTGCTCGATCAGCGGGCGGTTGTCGGCCATCTTGAGCGACTCGTACTCGCGCGCGACCTTGTAAGCGGCGTTGCGCGCACTCAGCGCCACGTAGTTTTGCATCAGCAAAATGTCATGGCCTTTTTCGTCCAGACCGTGAAACGTGCGGTTTTTGGTCGTCCACAGTTCGGAAACCGCCGTCGGACTGACGTTGTAAACGACGGTCATGTCAAAGTCTTTGATCGTCGAGTTGTCCGAGGCCAGCGGCGTCATGTTGTCCACGGCCACCGCCACATCCTGCACTTTAAACGTGATGATCTCGCCGATCAGCGTCTGGTTGAACGAGCCGGGCAGGCGCTCGGTCGGGTCGGTGGTCTTGTCAAAATTGATGCGCAGGCCGACTTCGCCGGTTTCGATGCGGGTACAGCCGGAGGTCAGCAGCACCGTCGTCGCGGCCACAGCCGAGAGCAGCGCCGCGCCGTAGCGCAAAAGAGGCAGCTTTTTGGAATCCATTGAGTCGGCCACGGGCTTTCCTTTGTGTGTAAAGACCGCAGGCTGCGGCATGCGCGAAGTTTACGCACAAGCTGTGAATAATTTCAAACCGACCGCGCCAGAATTCACGCACGCGCTCGCCGCCCCCGGATACGATGCCCAATTCCTCAAAAATCGCCCTCTGGAGACAAGCCCATGCCCGTGATCACCACCATCGAAGACCTGCGCGTTCTGGCCAAAAAGCGCGTGCCGCGTATGTTCTACGATTACGCCGATTCGGGCTCGTGGACCGAAAGCACCTACCGCGCCAACGAGGCCGATTTCCAGACCATCAAGCTGCGCCAGCGCGTGGCGGTGAACATGGAAAACCGCTCCACCGCCACGACGATGATCGGCCAGAAGGTCAGCATGCCGGTGGCGATTGCGCCGACCGGCCTGACCGGCATGCAGCACGCCGACGGCGAGATTCTGGGCGCGCTGGCGGCGAAGAAATTCGGCATTCCGTTCACGCTTTCAACCATGAGCATCTGCTCGATTGAAGACGTGGCTGAAGCCACCGACGGCCATCCGTTCTGGTTTCAGCTCTACATGATGAAAGACCGCGATTTCATCGCCCGGCTGATTGACCGCGCCAAAGCGGCGAAATGCTCGGCGCTGGTCATCACGCTGGATTTGCAGATTCTCGGCCAGCGCCACAAGGATTTGAAAAATGGCCTCTCAGCCCCGCCCAAGCTG
>CAIYKK010000720.1 GCA_903926695.1 uncultured Burkholderiales bacterium | reverse complement strand
CCACGGCCAGCGCGCTGGTCTGCACGACGGCATAGACCGGGCGGGCGCAGAGCTGGCGCGTGGCCAGCACCAGCCAGCGCGGCGCGGTCGCTTCGTTGACGCTGGCGCGCAGCAGCTTGACAGCGGCGTAGCTGGCGACGGCAAACAGCGCCACCGCGCCCAGAAAACCGCCCACGGCAATCAGCCCCAGCTTGAGATCGTTGCTCGCCGCCAGCAGCAGCGCCGCAAAACCCAACACGCCCACGCCCAGCACGGCCAGCGACGCGGGTTTTAAATTGCCCACATCGCGGCGAATCACCCGCAGCGGCGGCACCGAAGCCAGTTGCAGCACCGGCGGCAGGCCAAACGCCAGCAGCAGCGTCAGCCCCATGCCCATGCCAAACAGCACCGGCCACAGCGTGGCAGCAGGCAGCGCGCTGGTGACCAGCCCGGCCAGCAGCAGCACAAAGGCGTAATGCACCGCAAACCCCAGCGCCACGCCCAGCGCACTCGCCATCAAACCCGCCAGCACAAATTCAAAGGTATAAGCCAGCGCAATCGTGCGCTGCGGCTGGCCCAGCACACGCAGCATGGCGCAGTCGTCCAGATGTTTGGCGGCAAAACTGCGCGCCACAATCGCCACCGCCACGGCACTGAGCAGCGCGGCCAGCAGCGCGACCAGATTGAGGAATTTCTCGGCCCGGTCCAGCGTCTGACGCATTTCGGGGCTGCCGCTTTCCAGCGATTCGAGGCGCACACCGCGCAGGCCGGTTTCCGCGCCGGGCTTTTTCAGCTCCAGCTCGGCCCATTTCACAAACGATTTGACGGCCTTGGCCTCGCCCGCCACGGCAAAACGGTAATTGGTGCGGCTGGCGGGCTGGATCAGACTTGTCGCGGCCACGTCGCGCTGGTTGATCATCACACGCGGCGAAAAGCTGATAAAACCCATGCCCCGGTCCGGCTCCTGCACGATCACACGGGCGATTTGAAAACGCGCATCGCCCAGCAGCAGCGTCTGGCCGGGCTTCAGCCCCAGCGCGTCGAGCAGCGAGGCATCGGCCCAGGCGGTGCCGGGTGCGGGAATGTCGCGGGTTTTTTGCCCGGCACCGGCGAGAGAATCGGCCACCGTCATGCTGCCGCGCAGCGGGTAGCCGTCGGGAACGGCTTTGAAAGCGACCAATTTGCTCGCGCCGCCGTCTTCATCGCGGGCTCTAGCCATCGTCGGGAAACTCACGGTGGCGACAGTTTGCAAGCCCAGCGCCTGCGCCTTGGCGGCAAAAGCGGCGGGCGTGGGGCCGTCGCTGCGCACCACCGCGTCGCCGCCCAGCAGTTGCAGCGCGTCGCGCTCCAGGCCGCCCTTGAGCCGATCCGCAAAAAATCCCACCGCCGTCAGCGACGCCACGGCCAGCGTGACGGCGACGATCAGCAGCCGCAACTCACCGGCGCGCAGGTCGCGCAACAGGGTTTTCCAGCCCAGTTTCAAGAAAAATGTGTTCATGGCGCCACCTTAACCCAGATGGGTTAACCGGGGCCGCAGAGCGCCATCAAATGGAACGGGCGTGCGTTGGTTATGCTTTCCCCTATCAATAACCCTGATTTTTTGAGGAGGATTTTTCATGCAGCATCACACCTATTCCCGCAGGCAAATGGCCCTGCTTTTGACCGGCTTGTCGGCGCTGACGCTGGCCGGGTGCGCCACCAAGCCAGCCACGTCCAAGTTCACCGAAACCCGAAACAAGATCGCCACTTATGCGCTGTCGCTGCAAAACAGACCTTATGTGTGG
>CAIYKK010000719.1 GCA_903926695.1 uncultured Burkholderiales bacterium | reverse complement strand
GAGCCGCAGGACTGGCTGATTCCCCTGCCGCTGTCCGACCAGCGGCTGCAGACACGCGGTTTTAACCAAGCGTGGGAACTGGCCCGCGCCCTCGCCGCGCAAACCGCCACGCCCGCGCAAGCCGATGCCCGGCTGCTGCTGCGCATGCGCCACACCCGCGCCCAGAGCGAACTGCATCGCCACGACCGGCTGGTCAATATTCAAGGCGCGTTTCAGGTCGATCCGCTGCGCGTACACGCACTGCAAGGCCGCGCCGTGGTGCTGGTCGATGACGTGATGACCACCGGCGCGTCGCTGTTTGAAGCAGCGCGGACGCTGCGCGAAGCGGGCGCGGCCAGCGTTACCGCCGTCGTGCTGGCGCGCACCGCCGCCTAAAATGGCCCGCTGCCGCGCCCCGGCCTGCGCCGCCGCCCGCGCCACGTTGCCAGTTGCCTGCTGCGCCCTTCCCACTTTCAGCTTTTTATCTTTCCCGCCCATGTTCAACATCGTTCTCGTCGAGCCCGAAATTCCGCCCAACACCGGCAACGTGATCCGCTTGGCCGCCAACACCGGCTGCCGCCTGCATCTGGTCGAGCCGCTGGGTTTTTCGATGGACGATAAACACATGCGCCGCGCCGGGCTGGATTACCACGAATACGCCGAAGTGCTGCGTCACGCCAATTGGGCGGCGTTTCTGGAAAGCCAGCAGCCCGCGCCCGAGCGGCTGTTTGCGCTGACGACGCAGGGCGCTGGCTCCATGTTTGCCGCGCAATTTCAGCCCGGCGACTGGCTGGTGTTCGGCTCCGAAACCAAGGGGCTGGCGCCCGCTGTGCGCGACTCGTTTGCGCTGACCCAGCGCCTGAAAGTGCCCATGCTGCCCGGCCAGCGCAGCCTGAATTTATCCAACACCGTCGCCGTCACCGTGTTTGAGGCGTGGCGGCAGAATGGGTTTACGGGGCAGTGCGATTTTGGCGTATTGTCAGGTGGAGCCATCGCCCAGCCCCCTTCCACCAGCCCTTTGGGAAATACCCCATGACCGAATCGCCCCCCGCACCAACACCCCTACACAACAACCAGGAGTTGCATATGCGCCTTCTGGCTGATGTTGCCCAAGACCTCTCCAGCGAGGTCAATTTTCCGACCACGCTGGATCTGGCGATCAAGATGCGCAACACCTTCAAAAAATCGGGGCTGACGCTGGAAGAGTTCGAGCGCATCGTGGCGCTGGAGCCGCTCATCGCCAGCAAGTTGATACACCTGTCCAACTCACCGGCCTTCAATAAAACCGCCAAGCCGATCAACGAGCTGTTCGCGGCCATCGAATGCCTGGGGCTGGAGCAGGCCAGGGCTGCCTCTTTGGCCGTGGCGATGGACCAGATCATGAAGTCGAAGAATCTGGCGGCTTTTGACAAATTCGCCAAGCTCAACTGGGAGCACTCGCTCCGCTGCGCCGTGCTGGCCCGCGCCCTGGCTTGCCACATCGGGCGCATCGACCCGGAGGACGCAATGCTCGCCGGACTGGTGCATGACATCGGCGTTTATTATCTTTTTTACCGGGCCAGCCAGTACAGCGAATACCGCGACGACCAAGGCGCGCTGATCGAACTGGTGCTCGGCTGGCACGAGGCCATCGGCGAAAGCGTGCTTGAAGCCCTCGGCTTCCCGGAAAAAATCTGCGAAGCCGTGCGCGATCACGACTGCCCGCGCGTCATGGAGCGTGATCCGCGCAATCTGACCGACATCGTCTATGTTTCTAACCTGTTGGCGGGCAGCAACTGGGAATGGCTGCCGAATACGACGACCCCGGAGCAACGCCAAGCCATGGAAAACACCCGCCAGCGCTACACCTTCCTCCTCCCAGCCGCGCAGCACGAGATTGACGAAATGCACGCTGCGCTGGGCGAACGCTGAAACGTCTTTTCAACTTTTGAGATGGGACGACAGCGCGGAGGCAGAGTGCCGCCCACGCCGCAAACTCGCTGGACCGCAGGCGAAAGCGGCCGATACTGCCATCGTGCAGGCTCATCAGCTGCGTTTCAGTCACCTCGACAAAGCGCGCCCGGTCTGGCGCAGGCAGGCGGGTGTCGGCGCAATGCCGGATAAAGGCGATGGCCTGGGATTTCCATGCGCTCGCGTACTGCCGCCAGCAAGGCCTCATGGGATGAGGGTGGGATGAGGGGCTTCAAAGCAGCTCCCAAATGCTCAAGCCTCAGCCCCGCCGCGCAGCCTCTATCGCGGCGATGTCGATCTTGCCCATCGTCATCATCGCGTCAAACACGCGTTTGGCTGCCGTGCGGTCGGGGTCGGCCATGCCTTCGGTGAGGGCGCGCGGGGTGATTTGCCACGACAGCCCCCACCGGTCCTTGCACCAGCCGCACTGGCTTTCCTGACCGCCATTGCTGATGATCGCGTTCCACAAGCGGTCGGTCTCAAGCTGGTCGTCGGTAGCGATCTGAAACGAAAACGCCTCGCTGTGCTTGAACTCCGGGCCGCCATTGAGCCCGACGCAGGCAACGCCCGCCACCGTGAACTCGACCGTGAGCACATCGCCCTGCTTGCCGTCGGGATAGTCGCCCGGCGCGTGCAGGCTGGCACCCAGCGCGCTGTCGGGGAAGGTTTCGGCATAAAACCTGGCGGCGTCAAGGGCAGCGCCGTCGTACCACAGGCAAACCGTGTTTTTGCGGGCCATGATTGTTGCTCCTGAAGCGCTGAAGCCGACGCCACCGGCTCAGTGAGCGCCAATCGGCGTCTCCGTGTGCATGGCGCAGCGCCAGCCCTGGCCGGTCTTGACCCAGGTCGAGGTGTCGTTCATCTCCTGCTCCGTGGTGCCGACCTGACCGCGCGGCGCGACACCCTGCTTGACGCGGTAAGAAAGAATCGCCATCGAATCGTTCGGAAACACAACTTCCATGTCGCTGAGTTCAAACGAATTGACCATCATGACGCCCTCGTCCGCCATCTGGCGGTAGCCCGCATGGTCGAATTTCATCACGCCCTGCGGGCTAACCATGAGCGCCGGTTCGTAGAGCAGGTTCAGCGCCACATCGGTTTCATGGTCCACCATCGATTGCCAAAACTTGGTTTCGAGATCGACGAGGGTTGAGCTGGGGGTTTGCATGTGAGCCTCCTTGCGGTGAAAAGCTCCCACTGTGCTGATCGCGCAGCTTTGGGGCTGTCGGACTGCGCTGATAGGGCTGTGCGGACCGGCTGACACCTGCCGCTTTGGGCTATCGGCCAAGCCTTTACGGTTTTTATATACGCCGTTGCGCTATCTCATCCCCGTTTTTACATCCCTCTACACATACTGAAACCATCTTTTGGCTCAGGAGTTGTTCATGGATTTTGTATTTCTAGCCGCTACCGCCGGGCTGTGGGGTGTGATGGTGCTGCTGGTCTGGGGCTTTGAAAAGCTCGAAAAACCCGCCGGAGGCCGCGCATGATCAGCCTTGAAGTGCTTTACGGTTTTGGCGGCCTGTGTGCCCTCATGCTGCTGGCCTATCTGGTGTATGCGTTGCTCTACGCGGAGGAGTTCTGATGACTGCATCGTCTTTGGGACTGCTGGCCCTTTTTCTGGGGCTGCTGCTGGTGGCCTCGTGGCCGCTGGGCGTCTGGCTGGCGCGCCTGAGTTCCGGGCAACTTCCGCGCTGGATGCAACGCATCGAGGCGCCGCTGTACCGGCTGGCGGGCACTTCCGCCGACAAGTCCATGAACTGGTCGCACTACGCGCTGGCCCTGCTGGCCTTCAATGCGCTGGGCGTCTTTGTCGTTTATGCGCTGCAGCGTGTGCAGGTGTGGCTGCCGCTCAATCCGGCGGGCATGGCCGCTGTCTCGCCGGACTCGGCGTTCAACACCGCCGTCAGCTTTGTCACCAACACCAACTGGCAGGGCTACGGCGGCGAATCCACCATGAGTTACCTGACGCAAATGCTGGCGCTCGCGGTGCAGAATTTCCTGTCTGCCGCGACCGGCATTGCCGTGGCCTTTGCGCTGATTCGCGGTTTTGCGGCGCGCTCGACGGGCTTGATCGGCAACTTCTGGGTGGACGTGACGCGCATCACGGCCTGGCTGCTTCTTCCCATGTCGCTGGTGTTTGCCGTGTTTTTGGTGAGCCAGGGCGTGATCCAGAATTTTGACGCCTACAAAGACGTGACGACGCTGGAAGTCACCACCTACCAGCAGCCCAAAACCGCCGCCGACGGCCAGCCGCTCAAAGACGCCCAAGGCAATCCGCTCATGGAAGACCTGAAAACCGGCAAACAAACCCTCGCTATGGGGCCGGTCGCGTCGCAGGAAGCCATCAAGATGATTGGCACCAACGGCGGCGGTTTTTTCAACGCCAATTCGGCCCATCCTTATGAAAACCCGACGGCGCTGAGCAACTTGCTGCAGATGCTGGCGATTTTCCTGAT